>DAOUZU010000015.1 GCA_030665535.1 Dehalococcoidia bacterium | reverse complement strand
GGCGTAGTAGGATTAAAGAATAAACCGTTAAGAGAAATATACGAAGAAAGAAGGCCTCTTTATGTAAGCCATGCTGACATTACTATAAAGTGCCAGGCAAAATCACAGGACGAACTAGTTAGAGAAATACTGCAACACTTCTTGGCTTTGAGAGAATAGGGCTCTTAGACATCTAGAAAATGCTAATCCCGATAGGGGGAGTGTCAACGGGGGTCTTTGTTGTATGGTAAAAACACTTGGTTCATATAATAAAAAGGGGAGCCACTTTTGGGAGGCTCCCCTAATCCCTGACCTAAAACCAGAATTTAAACTTAACCAATATCACCTTCGCCACTATCTCCAACATCACCTTCGCCACTATCTCCAACAGTACCACTATCGTTATCCACTTGATTCTCGACAAGCCTTACTTTTAACGCCTGCGGACGACCATCACGTCCTTGGCCCTGCTCAAATTCTACTTCTTGCCCTTCGTGAAGACTATTAAATTCAACTCCTTCAACATCGTTGCGATGAAAAAATAGGTCTCCTTCCTGCTCTCCCTTGATGAACCCATAACCACGATCCATAAGCGCTTTAATTGTTCCTTTAGCCATGTTAGACTCCTTTCCCTTCTGTAGGTTGTCTAAATCTACTCCCCAATTTTGGTATTGTCAATGGGATTTAGCCTTGAAACTAAAAAAGCTCAATATGTTAGTTTGGGATTAGAACATACTTATATCAGGCCCCATTCTGAGGTCAGGTCTTCGTAATATGGGGTAATGTTTGGGGAGGTGTGTGTTGGGGGAGGATTTATGTTCATCGAAGGAACATGGTTTCTGGTGAAGCATCGAAGCGTGTCCCGCATATTGGACAATAGAACGTGGTTCTGGTTACCTTTGTCTCTTCACCACTTCTCC
This sequence comes from Dehalococcoidia bacterium, assembly GCA_030665535.1. GTDB lineage: Bacteria > Chloroflexota > Dehalococcoidia > Dehalococcoidales > JAUXAE01 > JAUXAE01. The sequence goes on along the minus strand of DAOUZU010000015.1, from coordinate 12,038 downwards.
TTTCACAGCTAGTCACAGAACAATCTAAGCTGTCATTGGGACATACTGCGCCTAGTGAGTATCTGTATCCACTTACAGGATCAAGGAAGGTGATGTCACCTCTTCCGAGCATTTGAGTGATTCTGTCTGTATCCTTTCTCTTTCTCATTGCACCTCACTCCATCATTTGCCTAGAGCAAATCTACTCCCCAATAAAGGTAGTGTCAATGTAATGTGAGGATAAGAGGGCTCTCTGTGTCTCTACCAATCTAATGTGACAATTGCCCCATTTTTGCCTACGGAGCTATTACTATTTATTTTCACAATAGTACGTTTGGGTGATTGTATTGCGATTGGGACAGTATATACTCGAATATAGTTACTTGTATCCTTTCAAACTAGTGTGAGTTGATAGGTATACTTTACTACATATAACAAACAACGTGAAGGGGGAGTACGATGAGAATATCCGTAAAGGTAATGGTTTTACTCATTGTTGGAGCTCTTGTTGTGTTACCAATTTCAGGGTGTGTTGGGGAGCAAGGACCTGGAGGCCTTATAGGGCCTCAAGGAATTCCTGGGCCACAAGGTGATCAGGGAGATCCTGGCCTACCAGGAGTAATGGGGCCACAAGAAGACTGGCAGTTGGTAACACCAGGAATGTTCCTAAATGGATGGGATAATTACAGTGCCGACTTTGCCGACTTTAATCGAGCTGGGTTTTTCAAGGATAGTATAGGAATAGTGCATCTTAAAGGGCTAGTTAGTAGTGGAAGCGATAGATTGATTTTCGTATTGCCTTTTGATTACAGACCAACATATACAGAAGTACATGCTGTTTATACAATCCTTACATCTGGTACCACTATAGGACAGCTCCACATTACTAGCAATGGAGGTGTCTATTTTATGGAGAATCTACCCATATGGGGGCTCCTAACTGAGATTTCCCTGGATGGTATTACTTTTAGGGCTGAACGATAGCTACTGTGATAAGAAGTAGGCTTGGATAAAGGGATTATTGTAAAGACATACTACGGGTGGGTTAATTGAGCGTTGAGACGTTAACTCAACACTGTCAAGGGTAAGAGGCTCCCTGCTACTCAGTTATTTTACTGGGAGACTTATACTTAATATATGGTTGGTTATAAGAAATTATTAAGGGGATAATAGTCTCTGATCATCCCCTTAATAATCTGGAGCATACCCCCCGTTAAACCAATTGCCTATATCGAAAGCAATTAATGATGTGGTCATTTACTATTCCAACAGCCTGCAAATGAGCATAGATAATGGTTGATCCAACGAATTTAAATCCCCTCTTCTTTAGATTGCTACTTATTACATCTGATAATTCTGTCCTAGTAGGAATATCCGATTCGTTCTCCCAAGAATTGACGAGAGGTGTGTTATTCACAAAGCCCCAGATGTAGTTGTCAAAACTACCAAACTCCTTCTGAATATCCAGGAATAGTCTTGCATCATAGACGGAAGCTTTTATCTTTAGCTTGTTTCTAATAATGCCTATGTTATTCAGCAATTCGGATATTTTCCCCTTATCGTAGTTAGCCACTATTGAAGGCTTGAATTTATCATATGCCTTCCTGAAATTCTCCCTTTTATTAAGTACTGTTTTCCAACTTAAACCAGCTTGGTGGATTTCTAGAATTAAGAATTCGAAATGCTTATCATCATTGTGAACTGGCACTCCCCATTCCTCATCGTGGTATTTTGTTAACAATTCATCGTTATTGGACCAAGGGCATCTATCCATTCGATTCCTCCCTAGAGAGCCGTGTCAATAGCTTAAACCTGAACGGCTAGTGGATTCAATATGTTCTTTCAAGATAAAGGAGCCTTATAGAACTTCAAGCTATCGTCAAATCTTACAGACCTCGTATACCGCTCTACCATTTGAATTGATTCCCATCGCCCTAATCGCATGATATGTAGGGAGTCTATACCACGCTTAGCCAAGATAGATGCGAATGTCCTGCGAAAAGTGTGAGGATTACACGGTAGACCAGTTCTTTTTTTAAGCCTACAAAGCATTATGTTAATTCCCCAGTAACTGATGTCCCATAGCCTCCCTTTGGCTGTATATCGAGATAGCCATTCTTTTAGAAGTTTTTCCGTTCTTGTGCCGAATGGTGCAAGTGCCTCTTTGCCACCTTTGCATTTTACTTTAATAAGCTTCTTGTCCCAATCTATATTGGCTGGGTTAATTATGGATAACTCCATTAGTCTCAGTCCTGAATCAGCAAATAGGCTGATGATGGCCTTATCTCTCGTGCATTCCGCTTGGTCAATCAGGGATTCTAACTGCTCAAGAGTAAGGCTGGGTAGTATCTTTTTCTCAAGCTTCGGAGCTTCCACAAAAAGCATTGGATTGTCTTGGGGATTCAAGCGATAGCCAGACCTTGGACTATAGATCCAGTTATAGAAACATCGCAACGCTCTATAGTAGCCATGCCTTCCACCATTGGAGCATGTCAGTGATTTGAGAAAGGAGGCCACCTCTTGGCCAGTGACTTGGGTACCGACGACACGTCTTGCCCTGTTAAGCAAATCAGAGTAGAACTCTATCGTCCTAGGCGATAGACCCTCTCTACGGGAAGCTAGAAAATCGCTTAACAGTTGTGGGTATTTAGAGGGATTAAGAGTCAGCTGCTCTGCCAATTGAGCTAGCGGCCCATGCGCTAGAAGTTTAATAGATACTCCACCACCAGGCAAATCAGGCCACGCCGGCGGCTGTTCTGGCCAGCTCCCAGGAGTAGTCGTAGAGGTGAAGGCCCTTGGAAACGGCTATCAACTCGCCGTCGGCCACACCTATTTCGGCGCCTATATACTCCTTCAGCATCTGGATGGCGGCCAGGTTGGAGGGGAAGCCGGCCCAGAGGTCCCAGGAGCGGAAGTAGCAGATGAAGTGCAGCTTGCCATAGCGCACCCTGGTATCTATGCTGCGTAGGCAGGGCGGATCTTCAAGCTTCAAGGACTCGGGGTTACCCACCGTCATAAAGGCCTGGTTAGTGTTAAAACCGTCCTTCCGGTACATGGAGATGACCTCGTCTATCTGCTTCTCCAGGTACTGCCCATAGGTGTACTGCTCGCCCTCGGCCTGGTGGGCCGTCATCAAGTAGGGCAGGTAGCTGTCTATGTACTCGGTGGTCGTTGGCGGAGGCACGCCGGGGGGAACATCGGGAATCAGCGGCCGGTTGCCCGGGTTCCTCACCTGGACTACGGCCATATCAAGCTCCTTGCGCTGCTGGCCGCTGTAGCTACCACGCTCAATCCTGTACTCATGGCCCTCGTCCAGAACCTTGCGCAGGCAGAGAAACCAGGCTTCGGACAGGTCTCTAGCGTCAATACTCGTTATTTGCATAGCTACTTTTTCTTGAATAGGGCGAAAAACCTGTCCTGGTACTCAGCGAAAAGCCCCCAGCGTTCAAGCTCGTCCCTTACCTCGGTGGGATCGCTTTCGCCGATGGCCGCTTTGGTGAATAGCTCTTCTATCTTTTGCCGGGCATCAACGGGGACGCCCCCGGCGTCCACATCCAGCAGACCCCTTGAGCCCAACTGGTAGATGTTATGGCCGAGGGATTGCTGTGTAAGCTCATAGATGAACTTGAGCAGTGACACGTCCCACAGGGCATCTTCCCCGGTGATGATGGCCGCCAGCCGTTCGCTTTTCTCCTCGATTTCAGTGTTTATCTTGCTCAGCACCGACGGCAGGGTATCAGCCACTATACTAAGCCCCTCAGGCTCGTTTTTATAGACGTAAAGCAGCCCCGGGGCGTTCTGCCCCTGCTGCTTGATTATCATATCCAGATACCGGGAAGCCTGTTGACTGAAGCCTTCCAACTGGCTCAAGTAATAGGGGGTTACTACCCTCGGACGTTGGGCGATTACCCGCCCTTCCCGGACGACGGTCTCTTCTCCCTCCTCCAGAATCCCGGAATAGATGGCCTCCGTAACCAGGTAGTAGTGGATACTGGTCAGGCCAAAGGTGGCGATTGTCTGCCGCGGCGGTCTCACTATCCGCGTGTTTTCCACGGCTTCCTTAATCCTCTGGTCGTCCAAGTCCATCTCTATTTCTCCGCACCCTGGAAATGGCCTAATCAATGGCCTCTAATTCCCTTTTGTAGGCGTCCAGCTGGTTGATGTACTGCACGTCTATCTGGGCCAGCACCTGGCGTAACTCCTGCCGGAACTGTTCCTCCAGCCCCGCCTGTGCTCTCGCCGCCTGTGAGCCCATCTTCTTTAGCTTGTCCTCAAACTGGGCCTTAAGAGAGTCGTAGGCCTGCTGCCGCTGCTGTTCGCCCTGTTCCAGCTCAAATTTCAAAAGGGCGCGTATCTGGCTGTAGATATTTTCCACGGCTATGGTATCTTCCTTGAGAAGCTTCAGGCCCTCCATGGCCCTCTTGTTGATCCGCTTGACAGCATCACTCCTGACTAGGTCAATGCGGACCAGCAGTATCTTCTGAGCCCCGGTGACAACATACTCCCTGGCCTTTTCATCGTACTTTGCCAGCTCGGCCACCAGATTGGACTCCTCGATAAGAAAACGAAGAGCCATTTTCTCCCCTTCGGGCACATATTTCCAGCGCAAGCGGTCGGCAGCCGTTGCCTCGCCCAGCTTTTCCACCTTTTCCATGGCTACCTCGTGGGCTGTTTTCATTTCGTCCATAAACCTTCTCCGGCTTCTTCTGGCCTATGGGTATTATACAAGATAGACATGAAAGCACAAAGCCCCGGCCGTTTTTTACCTCCGGGCCACTTAGTGCTATAATCTTCCTTGCCCGTGCCCAAAGACTTTGAAACCCTGGAACATACCGCCGATACCGGCATCATAGCCTACGGTAAGGACTTAAAGCAGGCCTTCGCCAACGCCGCCAGGGGCCTCTTCAGCCTGATAGCCGAACTCGAGTCCGTGAATGAAGTTCTAGAGCGGGATATAGAGGTTACCGCCGCAGACCGGGATAGCCTACTGGTAGCCTGGCTCAATGAGTTGATCTATATCTTCGACACGGAAAACATCCTCTTCAAGAGGTTTGATATCACCCGGCTCAGCCAGCACCACCTGGTGGCCAGGGGCTACGGGGAGAGGGTTGTCCGGGCCAGGCACAAGCTTAAGACAGGCGTCAAGGCGGCCACCTACCATATGCTGGCCGTGGAGCAAGAATACGGCTGGCGCCTGCAGGTTTTATTTGATATCTGATGGATAAGAAGAAGAAGTCAATGCCGGATACAATCACCAGGATAGACGACTACCGCTGGCAAATCGAGATGAGCTATAAGCCCGGTATGCTGGTGCCCGGCATTATCTATACCAGCGAAGCGATGCTGTCCGCTATCCAGGAAGAGCGCGCCCTGGAGCAGGTTGCCAACGTGGCCTTTCTGCCCGTTATCGTCTGCTACTAACTGGCCATGCCCGATATCCACTGGGGCTACGGCTTCCCCATCGGCGGTGTGGCCGCCACCAGGGTAAGCGACGGGGTGGTATCACCGGGTGGTGTCGGCTTTGATATTAACTGCGGTACCCGCCTCCTACGGACAGACCTCACCGAGGCCGAGGTAAGGCCGAAGATAGATAAGCTGTTGGACGAGCTTTATACCAGCATCCCCTCCGGTCTAGGCTCCAGCGGCAAGATAATAGTCAGCCAGAAGGAGCTTAAAGAGGTTATGACCCGGGGCAGCCAGTGGGCCCTGGAGAAGGGCTTCGGGCAGGCCGATGACATAGAGGCCACCGAGGAATCCGGCTGCCTCAAGGGGGCCGACCCGGATATGGTTAGCGCCCACGCCCGGAAACGCGGCATCCCCCAACTGGGGACTCTCGGCTCCGGCAACCACTTTCTGGAGGTGGAAGCAGTAGACGAAATATACAACCGGGAGGCGGCGGCAGCAATGGGCGTGTATGAGGTGGGCCAGGTGCTGGCCCTGATTCACACCGGCTCCCGCGGCTTCGGCCACCAGGTCTGCACGGATTACCTCAAGGTGCTGGCGGAGGCGGTCCAGAAGTATGGTATCAACCTACCCGACCGTCAGTTGGCCTGCGCCCCCGTAGATTCCGCCGAGGGGCGGAACTACCTGGCGGCTATGGCCTGCGCCGCCAACTTCGCCTGGGCCAACCGCCAGTTCATCGCCCACTGGACGAGGGAGTCTTTCAGCCGGGTTTTCGGCAAAAGCTCTCAGGAGATGGGCATGCGGCAGGTCTACGATGTGGCCCATAATATCGCCAAGATAGAGGAACACCGCATCGGCGGGCGAAAAGAGACCCTCTGCGTCCACCGTAAGGGGGCCACGCGGGCCTTCCCGCCGGGCCACCCCGATGTTCCGGCCATGTACCGGAAGATCGGCCAGCCGGTTATCATCCCCGGAGATATGGGCCGCTACTCGTACGTGGCCGTAGGCACCGAGACGGCTATGGAGCAGACCTTCGGCTCCACCTGCCATGGCGCCGGCCGGATGATGAGCCGCGGCGCCGCCAAGCGCAGCCTGAAAGGGGCAGATATCGCCCGGCAACTGGCCGAAAAGGGAATCACCGTAAAAACATGCAGCTTAAGCGGCCTAGCCGAGGAGGCGTCAGCGGCCTACAAAGACGTAGCCGATGTCGTTGAGGTTACCCACCGGGCCGGTATATCTTGTAACGTTTTTAAATCCAGGCCAATCGGAGTGATAAAGGGGTAGATATGTACTTTAAGAATGCCGTTGATGCCATAGGCCACACACCGCTGGTGGAGTTGCCCCGTTCCAGTCCCAATAAGAAAGTGCGTATCCTGGTTAAGCTGGAGGGGCAGAACACGGGCGGTAGCGCCAGCGTCAAGGACAGGATAGCCAGGTACATGATGGAGAAGGCGGAGGAGAGCGGCCAGCTTACCAGAGACAAGATTATCTTAGAGGCCACCAGCGGCAACACCGGCATCTCCATAGCCTGGCTGGGACGCCAGAAGGGCTATGAAACCCACATCGTCATGCCAGACTCTATGAGCCTGGAGAGGCGCCGCCTGCTCAGTATCTGCGGCGCCAAGCTATTCCTAACCGACGGTAAGAACGGCATGGAGGGTGCCATAAGTACTGCCAGAGAGATGCTTGCCAGGGACTCCAGGTACTATATGCTTGACCAGTTCACCAACCCGGGTAACCCGGAGGCCCATTATATGACGACCGGCGCTGAGATACTGGACGACTTCCCCTACGAGCAGATTGACATCTTCGTGGCCAGCATAGGCACCGGCGGTACCTTCACCGGCGCCGGACGGAGGCTACGGGAGAGATTTCCCGGTATCAAGATTCTAACCGTGGAGCCGAATGCCGACGACCCCATCCAGGGCCTCCGAAACCTGAGCACCACTTTCATTCCACCGGTGATAGACATGGGCATCATTGACAAGCAGTACACCGTCACCAGCCGGCAGGCTAACGCTGCCGCCCGCCTGCTGCTGGATAGCGAGGGCATATTCGGCGGCCAGTCTTCGGGGGCAGTCTTCCACCAGACACTGGAAATCGCCCGCCAGATGGATGAGGGCAACATCGTGGCCGTGCTGCCCGACGGCGGCTGGAAATACCTGAGTATGGGCTTCTGGACAGAGGATAAGTAGCCATGGAGACGAGCAAATCACTGATTTATCTGCCTGAGCCGGAGAGGAAAGGCGTTGTATCCCTGGAGGAAGCTATTGGCCGCCGTCGCTCGGTGAGGGACTTCCAGGGCCAGCCACTTACGCTTAATCAACTATCACAGCTGTTGTGGGCCGCCCAGGGAATAACCGATAGCCACGAGCAGTTCCGGACGGCAGCCAGCGCCGGAGCCACATACCCGCTGGAGCTGGTTGTCGCCTGCGGCCAGGACGGGGCCGGCAAAATGGAGGCCGGCATCTACCGCTACAACATAGCCGGGCACTCGCTTACCCGCTACCACAGCGGGGATATAAGACAGGCCCTAGCCGACGCAGCCACCAGCCAGGATTTCATCCGCCAGGTGCCGTTGAATATTGTCATCTGCGCCCTCTACGAACGCACCATCGGCAAATACGGCACGCGGGGGGTGCGCTATGTTCATATGGAGGCCGGGCACGTCAGCCAGAATATATATCTTCAGGCGACCGCTCTGGGTTTGGCCACGGTGGCCATCGGCGCTTTTCAGGACGAACGGGTGCGGGAGATGCTGCGCCTGGAGAAAGAGATAAGACCCCTCTACATTATGCCGGTGGGCAAAGCTACTGGTTTCTAGGTTGATTGCTGCTTTAAAAGCCAGTATTCCAGGCTGTCGGCCAGAGCCAACCAGGAAGCCTCAATTATATTGGTGGAACCGCCCACGGTGCGCCACTCGCTATCACCATCGCTGGACTCTATAAGCACCCGTATCTGGGAGCCGGTGCCTTCGCTCTCCTCAAGGATGCGCACCTTGTAGTCCACCAGCTTTACCACCGACAGGCTTGGGTAGAACTGGAGCAGCGCCTTGCGCAGCGCCTTGTCCAGGGCGTTTACCGGGCCGTCGCCCTCGGCGGCGGTATGCATCACCTCGCTGCCCACCTTTACCTTGACTATGGCTTCCGCCATAGTCTCCTCAGCGCTTTTCGCGGAAGGACGGCGCCGCCTCTTCTCCACCACCACCATAAAGTCCACCAGCTCAAAGGGCGGCACGTACTCCGGCCGGGCGCGGTGCACCAGCAGATCAAAGGAAGCCTCGGCATTCTCGTACTGGAAGCCGTGGCTCTCCAGGAGCTTCACCTGCTCAAGCAGCTTTCTGGCCTCTTCGCCCCGCAAGGGCAGCTTGACGCCAATCTCTCTGGCCCGCTCTATAATATTGGCCCTGCCCGAAAGCTCGGAGACGACCGTCCTGGGCCTATTGCCCACCAGTGACGGGTCTATGTGCTGGTAGCTGCCGGCCCATTTGGTGAAGCCGGCCACGTGAAGACCGCCCTTGTGGCTGAAGGCGCTGGAACCGGCATAGGGCTGGAAGGGGTCCGGCTTCAGGTTGGCCACATCGCTGACATAGTGGGCTACCTCGGCGAGCTTGGCCAGTTGCTCATCGCTAACGCAGTCAATCCCCATCTTGAGCTTAAGCGCCGGTATTACAGAGCAGAGGTTGGCATTGCCGCAGCGCTCGCCATAGCCATTGATGGTGCCCTGCACCTGGCTGGCCCCAGCACTGACTGCCGCCAGGGTGTTGGCCACCCCCAGCCCGCCATCGTCGTGGGCGTGGATACCCAGGGGGGTATCCGTCAGAGCCTTTACAGCAATGGTAGCGGTGGCTATCTCCGCCGGCAGGCGGCCGCCGTTGGTATCACAGAGCACCAGGCAATCGGCACCGGCCACGGCAGCCGTTTGCAGCACCTTCAGTGTGTACTCCCGGTTGTCTGCATAGCCATCAAAGAAATGCTCGGCGTCAAAAAAGACAGTTAGCCCCCTGGCCTTCAGGAACCGTATGGAATCGTCCACCATGGCCAGGTTTTCTTCAAGGCTGGTCTCCAGCACCTGCTTCACCTGTAGCTCTGAGCTTTTACCGACGATGGTGACTACTCCTGTGCCGGCGTTAATCAGGGCTTGCAGATTGGCGTCTTCCTCTGTCTTACCGCCAGGCCGCCGCGTACTACCGAAGGCGACCAGCGCCGCCTGCTTCAGTTTCAGCTTACAGGCCTTGCGGAAGAACCTGTCATCCTTGGGGTTGGCCCCCGGCCAGCCTCCCTCAATGAAACGAACGCCAAGCTCGTCCAGCCAGGCGGCGATATGCAGCTTGTCCACCACGGAGAAGGAGATGCCTTCCCGCTGCGCCCCGTCACGCAGGGTGGTATCGTAAAGTTGGACGGTAGACACTTTAACCGCCCAGCCTCTCGGTTATCATATCACCCATCTTATTGGTCCCTACCTTCTTTTTGCCCTCACCCATAATATCATAGGTGCGGTAGTCCTCTTCCAGCACCCTCTCCACGGCGGCCTCAACCGCCGCTGCCGCCTTTTCCAAGGCAAAGGAGTAGCGCAACATCATAGCCATGCTCATTATAGTGGCGATGGGGTTGGCGATATCCTGCCTGGCGCGGCGCGGGGCGCTGCCGTGTATCGGCTCGTACATGCCGCGAATTTTGACCCCGCTTTGCGGCACGCCGGCGATACTGGCCGAGGGCAGCATACCCATGGAGCCGGCCAGCATAGACGCTTCATCGGTAACGATGTCACCGAAGGTATTCTCCGTGACCAGGACATCAAGATACCTGGGGTTCTGGATTATGCGCATGGAGCAGGCGTCTATCAGCATGTGCTCCAGATCAACTTCCGGGTAGTCCGCCGATACCTCAATGGCCACCTGCCGCCACAGCCGGGACGACTGCAGTACGTTGGCTTTATCCACCGAGATGAGCTTTTTTTTGCGGCTCATGGCTACCTCAAAGCCCACCCTGACAATGCGCTCTATCTCCTGCTCCGAGTAGTTCATGGAGTCGGTAGCCCGCCGACCGCGGCTGGTACGCCACTGCCGCTTGGGCTTGCCGAAATAGAGGCCGCCGGTCAACTCACGGACGAAGACAAAGTCCACCCCCCGGATTACATCCGGCTTGAAGTTGGTGTTATTCTCCAACGCCGGGTAGACCTTCACCGGGCGCAGATTGGCGAAAAGACCCAGCCCCTTACGCAGCTCCAGCAGGCCATCCTCCGGGTGTACCGGCGCCTGCGGGTCGTCGTATTTGGGGTCACCGACGGCACCTAGGAGGATAGCATCCTTGGACTTACACATCTTTAACGTCTGGGTAGAGAGAGATGTTCCCTCCTTATCAATGGCAATACCGCCGACCAGCCCGTACTCAAGCTTGAAATCGTGGCCGTACCTGGCGCCAACCGCCTTAAGAACTTTTATTGCTTCATCAATAACCTCTGGCCCGACACCATCGCCGGGCAACACAGCCAAACTAAACTGCACCTTTAACCTTCCTCCCTTTCAATCTCTTCCTGGTGTATTCAATCAGCCCGCCGGCTGAAATCAGCTGACCCATAAACTCTGGGTAAGGGGCGGCGGTGAAGACCCCACCCCTGGTAAGGTTCTTGATAACACCGCTGGCCAGGTCAATTTCCAGGAAATCGCCATCCTCTATGTTTTCCACCGCCTCAGGGCTTTCCAGCAGCTGCAGGCCGATGTTGACGGCATTGCGAAAGAAGATGCGGGCGAAACTCTTCGCTATTATAGCCGAAATGCCGGACGCCTTGATAGACAACGGAGCGTGCTCCCTGGATGAGCCGCAGCCGAAATTGGTGGTGGCCACGATGATGTCCCCCGGCTTGACCTTCTTCACGAAATCCAGGTCAATGTCCTCCATGCAGTGCCGCGCCAGCTCGCCTGGCTCGGAGACATTCAGAAAGCGGGCGGGTATGATGGCGTCCGTATCCACATCGGCGCCGTACTTATGAACTTTACCTTTGAGCATCATTCCAACTCCTCCGGGCCGACTATCTTACCGGCCACGGCACTGGCGGCGGCCACGGCCGGCCCGCTCAGGTAGACCTCGGACTGGGGGCTGCCCATGCGGCCGACGAAGTTGCGGTTGGTAGTGGCTACGGCCTTCTCCCCAGCGGCCAGGACACCCATATGGCCGCCCAGGCAGGGGCCGCAGGTGGGCGTGCTAACGGCCACGCCGGCCTTAATAAAGATCTCTATCAGCCCCTCGGTGAGGGCGTCCAGGTAGACCTGCTGTGAGCCGGGGAAGACAAGACAGCGTACCCGGGAGTGCACTTTCTTACCCTTGAGCATACGGGCGGCCTCCCGAAGGTCGCTTATGCGCCCGTTGGTGCAACTGCCGATAACGGCCTGGTCAATCTCCACCTCGCCCACCTGGCTTACCGGCACGACATTGGCCGGCGAATGGGGCAGGGCCACCTGAGGCTCAAGGTTAGAGACATCATATTCAATTATTTTGTCATAAACGGCATCGCTGTCCGGCTCATGGACGGTAAAATGTCGCCTGGCCCGCGGCGTTATGTAGCTCAAGGTCTTGCCGTCTACCTGGAAAATGCCGGCTTTGGCCCCGGCCTCGATGGGCATATTGGCCATCGGCAGCCTCCCCTCCACGGAGAGG
>DAOUZU010000034.1 GCA_030665535.1 Dehalococcoidia bacterium | reverse complement strand
CAATGAGTTATTGTCCTAGATAACATGCTTTCCATATATACCCAATCCTTTTCATGTAGTACCAAAGTAAAGAACAATAGGGACTAAAGAGGGATTTACCTAGTAACTCGTCTAGTCATAGGGTATATCTAGGTAGTCTTGGGAGTCGTCGCTATGGCTGCCCGCTACCGGCGGGCGATAAGCTACCAGGCTACAGCCAGCAGGATGAGGGCGGGAAGGCCGGTAACCAGCAGGAACATGTTGGCCGCTGTACTCTCTAGCTCAGCGAGAGAGCCGGCGAAGTTCTGGATGGTAAAGAGCGGCAGCACCAGGCCGAGGGCACCAATTAGCCACTCGTACCATGGATGCTTATATAAGAAAAGCTAGAATGATGAGTTCAATAGATATAGACGCAACCTTGATTGACCTCCAAAAACGCGACATAGTAAGATGACGGGGTTATGTTGGCAGATAAAAACGAAATAATTGAAGCCCCCCCACTGGCAGACGGCACCGTTTATAGCAAACGGCGAAAGCACCAGCCTTTCAGTGTCCCGCCAATAGAGAGATACACCGCCCTGGTAGGGGAGGAGAGAACACAGAGGCTGCTCAGCGTAGCCGAGCGCCTTAAAGGACTCAAGCTTCTTGAGGTCAACGCCACCGCCACCGGTGGTGGTGTAGCCGAGATGCTTTACAGTTTCATCCCCTTTTTAAACGACCTCGGCATCGCCGCCGAGTGGAAGGTAATCCGCGGCACACCTCAATACTTCGAGGTCACAAAGACAATGCACAACCAGCTTCAGGGCATGCGCGGCCAGTTTACGCCGGAGATGAAGCGAATTTACTTTGAAACCCTGGAGAGCAACATAAAGGACGACAACTTTGACTACGAACCCGACGTGGTCATGATTCACGATCCCCAGCCGCTGGGACTGGTCAATTACCTTAAGGAAAAACGGCAGAGTTGGCTTTGGCGTTGCCATATAGACATCGGTGAGACAGTTATCGAGGATAACCACAACTTGTGGAATTTAGTCGCTGACTGTTTAAGCCGCTATGACGCCGCCTTTTTCTCGGCAGCCCAGTATGTTAAGGAGAAATGGCCGGTGCCCAAGTTTATCATTCCTCCCTTCATAGACCCGCTATCGGAAAAGAACCGCCAGCTAACGGAAGAAGAGATAAACAAGGTGCTGGCCAGATACAATATAGATCCTTCCGTTCCCCTGATTGTCCAGATTGGCCGCTTTGACCCCTGGAAGGGTATTGGACGGACCATTGCCACCTTCCGCCGCGTGCGCCGCATGAAGAAATGCCAGCTAATAATTGCCGGCGGCATGGCCAGTGACGACCCCGAAGGGGAACAGATGTTAGCAAAATTCTTGGAGGATACGAAAAATGACGAGGATATTCATATCCTAAACCTGCCCTTAGAGCCGCGGCTGGTGAACTACCACGAGGTCAACGCCCTACAGCGGGCCGCCAGCGTTATCATGCAGCCCTCCACTAGAGAGGGATTCGGGTTGGTGGTTACTGAGGCACTTTGGAAGGGCAAGCCGGTCATTGCAGCCGATGTCGGCGCAATAAGTCTGCAGATAAAAGATGGCAGCAATGGCTATTTCTACCAGAACACCTACCAGGCAGAAATGAAGGTGCTGCGTCTTCTAACGGACCATGACCTGGCGCAGAAGATAGGGCAAAGAGGCCACGCCCATGTTATAGAGCACTTCCTAATGCAAGACCGGGTGGCCGACTATCTCAAATCTATCGAGCTAACATTGGATAGCAATAACCACAGGAAACTGTCCCCGGATATTGTCGTCAGCTTCCGTTCCTGGTACAAGCTTGGCAAGAAACGCAATAGTAAGGTATAGGCTACTTAAGGCTAAACTGATTACGGAGCAAGCAATTACTAGATGAATTGACCATGATTCCAACGGAAAAACAAGAAAAAACCTAGGTTTAAAATGGCTAACGTGAATCTAGCACTGCCGCCCTCTGGAGTCTGTTGATGAGTTACCAGGTATAATCCTGCGATAAGTCAATCGGGAATATGATTCACCAGTGGCAGGGATATTTATCTAGACCCCAGGTATTTCTACCTTAATAATCCCCCGTTCGATCTTGGTCTTATAAGTCTTAAGATCTAACGTTCATTATTAAATGGTATTAGCACCCATATTGTCTTCAAGGATAATATGAATATAAACAAAAAATACGGCTTGACTTTGGACATATTGGTACTATAATCAATATGGGTAGCATTTTACAGGGCATAACGTGATAGCGCCGTTTCAGGCTACCAGACCTACGACCGTAAATATACGGCCAAAAGTTGATGAGGCCAGGTTAAGACCCCACCAAGAGGTGGGGTTTTTCTTTATATAGGAGGAATTGGATTTAATCTATCCTTAAAAAAGAGGCGACCTCGGCAAAGGTCGCCTCAGAGAAGGTGAACCTAAATACCGACGGTTGTACAGTCAGCTTTATGTTACCTTCCGTTTCAATTATACAGAAAACAGAACCATAGTTGTCAAAGGGGGTGATGCTTTTTTGCGTATAAGGTCTTATAAAAACGGAACGATATTTATTAGGCTCGGCGAAAATGTCAACCTGACTATCAAGGGTTTGATCAACCTGCCTCTTGACCAACTTGCCACCAGTGAGGGCTTCCAGCGAGGTTCTGAGCCGACTATCTATCTGACTGTCCACAGCTAAACCACGCCCAGGCGGTTACTTTTAGACTTACGGAAAATGCCATAACTTCTTAATCTTTTAATGCCTTATTTTATGACTTCTTTACAACAAAAGTCCTAGAATAGCCTTAGCTTAAGGGTGTTTTAAAGAACATTGCCCTCGAAAGCAGCAAAGGAGGAAAACGATATGAAAACAATCAAAGGAAAATTATTTATTGGCCTCGTCTTGATAGCTGTGGTGGGCCTCCTGGTTACCGCTTGCCCAACGGCCTTACCGGCCAACCTGTCGGTATCCAACCTTTCGGTTACGCCGGTTGAGGTTGAGGCCGGCCAAGCGGTAACCATCACGGTGACAGCCTCAAACACCGGTGAAGAGGAAGGCACTTTCAACATACCGCTTGAAATAGACGGTGATACGGAGGAGACCAAGTCGGTAACAATCGCTGCCGATGACAGCACTCAGGTAAGTTTTACCGTAATCAGGCCGGAAGGCGGCACCTATACGGTAGATATCTTCAACCTTAGCGGTAGCTTTGAGGTAACTGGTGAAATCGGTGTGGTCAACGTGCTCGGCGTCTGGGGCGGCACCGAGCTGGAGAACTTCCAGGCCATGATAGCCCCTTGGGAGACGGAGACCGGTAACGCCATGGGCTTCTCCGGCACCCGCGACCTTATTGCCATACTGACCACCCGGGTAGCCGCCGGCAACCCGCCCGATGTAGCCATCCTGCCCAACCCGGGTCAGATGATTACGCTGGCTGCGGACGGAGAGCTGGTGGATCTAAGCTCCTTCCTGGACATGACCGCCATAAACGCCCAGTACGCCCAGGGCTGGATTGACCTAGGCACCACCAACCCGCTGACGGGCATCTTCATGAAGGCGGCCAGCAAGGGTACCGTCTGGTACAATCCCAAGTTCTTTGACGCCATGGGTTATGTAGTTCCCACCACCTGGGACGAGATGATTACCCTCTCCGACCAGATGGTGGCTGACGGCGTAGCCCCCTGGTCGGTGGCCGTGGAGAGCGGCGCCGCCAGTGGTTGGCCGGCTACGGACTGGATAGGTGAAATCTTTCTCCACGAGTCCGGTGGTGATGTCTACGACCAGTGGGTGAACCACGAGATCCCCTGGACGGATCCTGCCGTCAAATCCGCCTTTGAGAAGTTCGGGCAGATAGTACTCACGCCGGGCTATGTCCCCGGGGGTGCCATCGGCGCCCTGGCGACTAACTTTGTCAACGGCTCTTGGTTACCCTACACCGACCCGCCCGGGGCGGCCATGTACTACCTGGGCTCCTTCACCGAGGGCTTTATCGCCGCTCAGTTCCCCGGCCTGGTACCCGGTGAGGACTATGCCTTCTTCCCCTTCCCCACCATTGACCCCCAGTTCGCCGGAGCGGTGACCGGGGCTGCCGATGTGGTGGTGGCCTTCAATGACAACCCCGCCACCAGGTCTTTCATAGAGTACCTGGCCTCCGCCGAAGCACAGCAGATATGGGCTGAGATTGGCGGCTTCATCTCGGTAAACAGCAACGTTAGCCTAGACGCCTATACGGAGCTGGCCGCGCTATCGGCTGAGCAGCTTACCGGGGCCACAATCTTCCGCTTTGATGCCGATGACCAGATGCCGCCCGCCGTACAGAGCGCCTTCTGGGCCGGTATACTGGAATACCTGCAGACTCCGGGCGACCTGGACGGCATACTGGCCGACATTGAGGCCATAGCCGCCGCCCAGGGCTAGCCAGCTAACGGGTTAAACGGGCAGCCCCGCTTATTGCGGGGCTGCCCCCCTTTGGGCTAAAGTGAGGGGTTGTGAGACGCTTATCACCCTGGTTCTGGCTGATGCCGGCGTTCCTTTTCGTAACCGTATTCCTCATCTACCCCGTCATTGATACTCTTCGTATCAGCTTCTTTAACCGAAATTCAACCGAGTTTATCGGCCTGGACAACTACGAGTACGTCTTCACCAACTCCACCGCCCAGTCGGCCCTCTTAAACAACGTGCTCTGGCTGGTTCTCTTCACCGTCCTGGCCGTCGGCCTGGGGCTACTCTTTGCCGTTCTTTCTGGCCGTGTCCGTTATGAGGCTATGGCCAAAGCGGCCGTCTTCATCCCTATGGCCATCTCCTTTGTGGCTGCCGCCGTCATCTGGCGCTTCATGTACGCCTATGCCCCGGAGGGTTTCACCCAGATCGGCCTGATCAACGCCGCCGGCACCGGTGTCGGTCTGGAGCCGATAGCCTGGCTGGTGGAGCACCCCCTGCCCTACACCGACGTCACCCTCCCCGGCCCCCTCCATACCAACAACTTCGCCCTCGTCGCCGTCGGCGTCTGGATGTGGACCGGCTTCGCCATGGTGATACTCTCCGCCGGGCTGAAGGGCATCTCCACCGATATTCTGGAGGCGGCCCGGGTAGACGGCGCCGGCGAGTGGCAGATATTCCGGCGTATCATTCTGCCTGTATTAAGCCCCACCATCGCCGTAGTGGCCACCACTTTAGTCATCCAGGCCTTGAAGAAGTTTGACATGGTGTGGGTGATGACAGCCGGCAACTTCGAAACGGACGTTGTAGCCACCTTGATGTTTAAGCAGATGTTCAACTTCAGCGACTTCGGCCGGGCAGCCGCCCTGGCTGTCGTCCTGCTGGCGGCCATTCTGCCCATAATGCTCATTTCCATCCGTCGTTTCCGCGCCCAGGAGGAGACATGATGGCCCGGAAGCTGGAGCCACTGCTGTCACCGGCCGATGGCTTTCTGCCCCGGCTGCGCAAGATACTTAGCCGCTGGCCGCTGCATGTCATTCTCATCGTCACCGCCCTCCTCTGGATGACACCCTCCATCGGCCTCCTCATCAGCTCTTTCCGGCCGGCCACAGATATAGCCAGCTCCGGCTGGTGGACGGCCTTTCAAACGCCATTTGAGTTCACCCTGGATAACTATTCGGATGTCCTCTCCCAGAACCGGATGGGGCAGAGTTTCCTGAACAGCCTGATTATCACCATTCCGGGTACGGTGGTGCCCATAATGGTAGCTGCCTTCGCCGCCTACGCCTTCGCCTGGATGCGCTTCCCGGGGCGCAACGCCCTCTTTATATTTGTCGTCGCCCTGCTGGTGGTGCCCGTCCAGATGACCCTGATACCGGTCTTGAGGCTGCTTACGGATTTAAACATGGCCGGCACCTTCCCCGCCATCTGGCTGGCCCATACCGGCTACGGGTTGCCCTTTGCCATTTTTCTATTGCGTAACTTCTTCGGCGCCCTGCCCAAGGAGCTGATGGAGTCGGCCCGGCTGGACGGTGCCTCCAACATGCGTATCTTTTTCAGACTAGTGCTACCGCTCTCTGTACCCGCCATTGCCTCACTGGCCATCTTCCAGTTCCTGTGGGTATGGAACGATCTCTTGGTGGCCATGATATACCTCCAGAATCCAGAGCTGGCGCCAATGACACTTACCATCAACAACCTGGTGAGCTCCTTCGGCACCGAATGGCAGTTGCTCACCGCCGCCGCTTTTATCTCTATGGCGCTACCACTGGTGGTCTTCTTCGCCCTGCAGCGCTACTTCGTGGAGGGTATTCTGGCTGGATCGGTGAAAGGTTGATTGTATCTTCTGTATAATAGGTATTGAATCTGGCGAGGTGTAGAATATGGCCGGTGTCCGCTTTAAAAACGTGACCAAACGCTACGGCAAAGTCCTGGCCGTAAACGGTTTCAGCCTGGATATCGCCGATAAGGAGTTCCTGGTGCTGGTGGGCCCCTCCGGCTCTGGCAAGTCCACCGCGCTCAGGCTGCTGGCTGGCCTTGAGGAAATCAACGAGGGCAACATCTATATCGGCGACCGCCTTATTAACAATGTCCCCGCTAAGGATAGGGGCATAGCCATGGTATTTCAGTCCTATGCCCTATATCCCCATATGACAGTTTTCCAGAATATGGCCTTTGGCCTCAGCCTGCGTAAAACGCCCAAGGACGAGATAAAAACCCGCGTTGAGAAAGCGGCCGATATCCTGGATATCACCGAACTCCTGAAGCGCAAGCCGCGCCAGCTCTCCGGTGGCCAGCGGCAGCGGGTAGCCCTGGGCCGGGCTATCGTGCGCAAGCCAGACGTGTTCCTGCTGGATGAGCCGCTCTCCAACCTGGATGCCAAGCTAAGAGTGCAGACACGCGCCGGACTCAGCAAGCTGCACCAGCGCTTGGGCACCACCTTTGTCTATGTTACCCACGACCAGGTTGAGGCGATGACGATGGCTACCCGCATCGCCGTGATGGACCAGGGGATCATCCAGCAGGTGGGCAAGCCTCAGGAGCTCTACAACCGGCCGGATAATGCCTTCGTGGCCGGCTTTATCGGGAGCCCGGCGATGAACTTCTTTGAGGCCAGCGTCACCAACGGCCCGCAAGGAATGAAACTAGATATGGACACCTTCAGTGTCCCTGTGCCCAAAGACCGGCTGTCGGCCTTAAATCCCTTCTTGAAGAAGAAAATCACCTTCGGCATGCGGCCGGAGCATATCCACAACAGGGAATTCCTGCCACCCGGCTGCGAAGCCGACGGCGACTGCATAACCGCCTCACCGGTCAAGGCAAAGGTAGAAGTGACAGAGCTTATGGGCAACGAGATCTTTCTCCACCTGGTTGCAGGCGATAAATCCTTCCTGGCACGGGTTGACCCGAGAACATCAGCCAAACCGGGACAGGACATTGAGGTCGTCTTCAACATGGACAATATGCACGCCTTTGACCCCGAGACGGGTCAGGCCATTCACACTCAGAAGGAAAAGGGCCAAGGCGAGGGTAAGGAAAAGGTGGAGAAGTCAATTGACCTGCCCTCATAAGGCATACTACTTGTTAAGATAGAGTTACCAGTATCAATGGTCTCTGGAGCAGGCGGCCGGTAATTTAGGGAGCTGTGTGGGCTGATCTGATTATATCACAGACAAAATTGTTCCTTTTTCACTTTGGTTTCCTGGGGAAGATTTAGCTTTGGTTATTGGACTAACCGAAGCTAAAGAGAGAATCAAGCAATTTCGTGACACAGAGATTAATCTGGACGAATGGTATGTTAAGGCACATAAAGGGATAAAGAACGCTAATAGCGATACTCAGCGACTGGCTTTTGGCATGTTAGATTTGAAGATTCATGCCACCTGTGAACCTGCAATTTGTCCATAATAATCTTTGTTATTCCCGCCTATTTAAATATGTAACGATGATGAATTATACCATCTATCATATTAGCAATTATCCTAGGTTAACAACTGAAGGAGGCTCTAATCACTAGCAATTAATAATACGCTTCTTAAAAAAAGGAACGATTCTAAGTTTCCGTTGACAGCACTCCAGTCTGGGAGTAGATTTACGAGCAAATATGTATGAGGAGAAACAGTAAAATTTGGCAAGGGATGAAAGAAGAGCAAAGAAATCAGGCTTAGGTAGTTATTTATTTGTTGGTTGTCTTGTTATTGGCTTGGGTGTTGGTATAGGGTTTGAACTTATGCCAGCAGCACTCATTATAGGCCTTGGCGTAGGTTTAATCGCTATTGGGATAGCACGTTATAAAACTGGTAACTGATAATAATACATAACTGAATATCACCTGTGTGGATGCTTGAGGTTCTTGGGTACATTTTATGATTACATTACCGCAATTAACATATACTCAATAATCTTGGTAATCTAAAGCCAGCCATTACTAGCCATGATAGGTTTATTAAGACTAGCAATCGTTCATTAGCCCCAGTGTAGCCAACATCATTCTGTGGCATTGCCTGCCATGCAACAAAAAGGCTAACTACTGCAATTATAGCCGAGAATATAATCAATATTTCTGACTTACGATGATGCCACAGGGCAATAGCAAGTGAGCCGCAAGCAATAGGGAAGAGGATGGAAATACCAACAGCCGTACTAATGTGAATACCACCACCTAGTGTTATGATTTCTTTTCCAGGGTCAGTTCTGAAAACCATGATTATCACGAAACCGAGAGCAATGATAGCAAAGATTATCCCTGCAAACCGCACCAAACGGTGGCAGCGTGAAGCTGGAGAAGATATTAAAACTGCAGTCAATAGTGTATGCATAACAACCATTGCAGTCATGCCTATCGTAATAATCCAGCCTGAGGGGTAATGAACTATCTCACTGATGGTTTCACCTACTGGATTGTATTGGGGATTTAGGATGATGGAAATCACATCGCTGGCAAACAATATCATTGCCCCAATGCCTAAAACCCAGGGCAAAGAAGGTGTTAAAGTAGTAAAAAGTCCATTGGAGTTCATTGGCTAGAGATTATACAGCAAGTATGCCCTATTCTCTTTCTATTCATCCCAAGTGTTCACAACATAAATTAATGACCCATTGACACTGTCCTTATCGGGGAGTAGGTTTATCATATAGGCAAACAAATTAGCGATGATAAGCTATTGGGGTCACAAAATGGAAAGAAAAATCTACTTCTGTCTTCTGCTAGTTTTATCCTTGACTATTGTTTCTCTGAGTGGCTGTAAAGCACAATCAGATCAGGAAGGGATAATCACTGAAGAACAATTTAAAAGCCTGCTGACCGTGCAAGATATTGAGAACATATTAGTGTCGGGGGTGGAATTTGATGTAACGTTCTTTGATTATAAGAAACTGGCGGAATCAATAGACCCCCAGCAGGTGGCTAATATGGACAGCTTTTACGGGTTGAGCTTCCAAACGGGGGGTGGGATAAGCGGTTTGACATTCTCCGTGATAGACTTTGACTCCCAGATCTCAGCTGATAA
>DAOUZU010000022.1 GCA_030665535.1 Dehalococcoidia bacterium | reverse complement strand
TTCACTGGACACTGCTCAAGTCCTTTCGGGAAATAGAACATAGTATTTAGCTTGTCAATCTAGATAAAGAGGTTTAAAGCAGGGCTTCCCGCCCTCATCCTGCTGGCCGTAGCTTGGCGACTGGTAGCCCGCCGACAAAGGACTGGCTAAGGACAAGTCTGTCTAAACACTACTAAGGGGAGCCCTTAACAGGGCTCCCCTTAGTGTTTGAGTTTCAAATGCAACCAGGTAGCTGTTTCTCGAGAAGAGTCTAGTATCCGCATACTAAAAGAGCCGCTGAGTTCTTCACTCAACGGCTCGTCCGTGTTTCTGGTGGAGACGGGGGAGAGTCGAACTCCCCGTCCAAAAAAGGCGGCCCAGAATCTACTACAGGCATAGTCAACTCTTTAATCTCACCTGGCCAGCCTCTGCTGACGGAGTTTGGCCAGGCCAACCGATAAGTCTTTCACCGCCGCTATCGGTGTCCCGGTGATGGCACCCCAACATTTCGGCACCCAATCCCGGCCCGTTGAGGTGGGGCCGGGTTGAATGTGCTAGCTGTTTTTAGCCAGCAAGAACCATTTCAGGTTCGCCAGATATTTTGTGCCACTTGTTTAATGAGGGTAGCGGCCACCTCAACCTGCAATTATGTAACCTACCTTCCCTGTCGAAACCACGCGTCCCCATATTATTTACGGGAAAAGGAGCGGTTCTTCATGGCCCGCCCTATCTCCCTCTCTACATCACGGCTGGCTATTGCCTGCCGCTTATCGTACTGCTTTTTACCCCTGGCCAGGGCTATACCCACCTTGGCCAGGCTGCCCTTGAGATATACCCTGACGGCCAGCAGGGCCAGGCCCTTCTCCCTGACCTTGCCGGTGAGAAGGTTTATCTCCTTGCGGTGCAGCAGCAACTTCCGTGGCCGGGTCGGTTCGTGGCTGGAGAGGCCGCCGGCCTCATAGCGGGCGATATGGGCGTTAACCAGCCACAACTCGCCGTTTTCAGGCCTCACATAGGCGTCCCCCAGGCTTACCCGGCCGGAGCGGAGAGACTTAATCTCGGTGCCGGTAAGGGCGATGCCAGCCTCAATAACATCCTGGATGAAGTAGTTGTGGTAGGCCTTGCGGTTGGAAGCTACTGTCTTTATTGACACCCTTAATTATACCACATTTGAGCTATTTTAAGGCAGGAGGGCCTAGGCTAACGGCCGGTATTATACTACTTAGCGTCCCGAAGACCATAACGGCATTTATACTTGAGTATGCTTAGTACGAATGACCTATAGCCAGCATTGATAAAAAGCGGTAAAATACGGCAGAAAGATAGTCAATCACTTGCAGCTTTTGCCCGTTCCAATTTCCAGATTCTGATATGAGCATAGTCATCTTTGTCTATTTCCAACAATTCTATAATATCCCTGTTGTCTCGAGCATAATAGACATCCAACATCATCATTATGTCTAACTCGTTGCTATGAAAAGTCGTTCCTTGCATCCAAGAAATTGTTTCCCATTCCGCATAAAGATTAGCCCAATACCAGACTAACTCTGGTGGCTCAATTATCTTGTACAATCTTGCAACCCATTGAGCCTCTCCGATTGAGAACCCTTCATTTTCTGATACCAATTTCTTGTAGATAGATATGATTGCTGGTCCAGCCTCTGGTGGTATGTCGTGTTCAGCCAGAGAGGCTATGGAGAAGGGATTGTCAAGGGGGCTAGGCGGGTGATTACGTGCTAATGATATTAGCTTGATAATTGTTTCCTCGGAGAGGGGTACCTCGTTCATTTTATTAACTATGACGTCACGCAATTCACACGCAAGGACTGCTCTGGGAATATTCCTCTCCCGCAACGCCTTTAAGTATATGAAGGTTTTAATACTCGGTTTAATTGGTGGTCTTCCTCGCCTACCTTTCATATTAAATCCTTTTAAATCTTTATGCTGAAGATAATAAAATCCTATATACTATATAATATAATCAGATGTACTATAAATATTAATCATAGGTTTGTCAATACGTTAAGGAGTAATAGGTGATTGTTAATCGGGTGATAGAAAAAGTACGTGAAAAAAAGGGGTCGTGTCAATGGGGTTTTTGTGACTAGCTCCATGGGCGTTGACACTGGGCGTTTCCTGGCGTTGGGCTAGCCTTTGAAGAGCACTTAATTTTATAGAAACAAGGGAGGAATGACGCAGACTTTGAACGTGGTGGGCGGTAGAGGACTCGAACCTCTGACCCCCTGCGTGTAAAGCAGGTGCTCTAACCAACTGAGCTAACCGCCCGGTGGCGCGCTTGGCGGGGCTCGAACCCACGGCCTCAGCCTTCGCAGGGCTGCGCTCTATCCAACTGAGCTACAAGCGCTGGAAAAAATGGTGCCGAAGGTGGGATTTGAACCCACACGCCCTTAAGGACACTACGCCCTGAACGTAGCGCGTCTGCCATTCCGCCACTTCGGCACGGGCCTCTCAGAAAGGGCCGAATTGAACTTATTTGACAGCTAGATTATACTTTGAGAAGTGTGCAGTGTCAACGCAGTAGTGCGCCAGCGGGGTGAGGGATGAGAGTAATTCTGTTTACCGGTAAAGGCGGCGTGGGCAAGACCAGCGTGGCCGCCGCCACGGCGCTACGTGCGGCGGAGATGGGCTACAGGACCATAATCCTGAGCACCGATATCGCCCACAGCCTTTCCGATTCTTTCGATCTCCAGCTGGGCAACGATCCAAAGCAGATTTCGCCTAATCTGTGGGGGCAGGAGATAGAGATATACCAGACTATGGAGAGCTACTGGGGCACCATCCGCAAGTTCGTGGCCGCCCTGCTGGCCTGGCGGGGGATGGGGGATATAGTGGCCGATGAAGTGGCCGTCCTGCCCGGTATGGAGGAGCTGGCCAATTTGCTCTATATCTCCCGCTATCAGGAGGAGGGCAATCACGATGTGGTCATTGTCGACTGCGCCCCCACCGGGGAGACGATGCGGCTGCTGAGTTTCCCGGAGATGATGCACTGGTGGATGAGCCGGATGTTCCCCATCCAGCGCAGGGTGGCCTCCGTGGTGCGGCCGGTGGTCAGAACCCTCACCGATATCCCGGTGCCCAGTAAAGAGGTCTTCGGCGCCGTGGAAGAGCTTTTCGGGGAGATAGATAAAATACGCGAGCTTCTAACGGACTGCACCCAGTCTTCGGTGCGCCTGGTGGTCAACCCGGAGAAGATGGTCGTCAAGGAGGCCCAGCGTAACCTGACCTATCTCAACCTCTACGGCTACTGCGCCGATGCCGTAGTCTGTAACCGCATCATCCCGGAACGGGTGACCGATAACTACTTCAAGGCCTGGAAGCACAGCCAGCAGAAGTACCGCCAACTCATCCAGGAAGGCTTCTCACCGCTGCCCATACTGGACGTTCCCCTGATGGAGAATGAAGTCGTCGGCCTGCCCATGCTGAAGATGATGGCCGAGGCCATCTACGGCCAGACCGACCCCACCGGCGTCCTTTTCCAGGGGCGCGTCCAGGACATCCAGAAAGAGGACGGCTGCTATATCCTCAACTTGGCCTTACCCTTCGTCGGTAAGGAGAAGGTCACCCTTAAACACGGCTACGAGGAGCTGGACATTCAGGTGGCTAGCTACCGGCGGAACGTTGTCCTGCCCCAGATCCTGCGCGGGCTAAGCGTAACCGAGGCCAAGATAGATAATGGTACACTGGGCATAAGATTCCAGCGCAATAGTGTGGAAGCAAAGAAGTAACCCAAGGGAGGTAAGCAAATGGGTGACAGCTTTTTTGAGGTAGAGCACCGTCCCAACGGGGAGGTGGTGATACGCTTTAAATCACCGGACTTCCCCAAGATGTCCAGCGAGACCAAGCAGCGCCTGATGACGACCAAGAAAGATGTGCTGGTGGCCATCCGCAAAATGGTGGACAAGGCCATCGAAAAGACGGAGGAGCAGACCAAGCCTAAAGGGAAGAAGGCCAAGACCAAGATTGAGGTCGAATAGACCGGCTAATCCGTATTGACCAGGTGCCTTAGAAAGAAGTCCAGGACAAGCTGCTCCACAACCTCGGCTGACGGCCATATGGCCTCCGCTGTCAGCGGTTGAAGGCCGTGACCGGCGCCGCTGACCTCTATCAGCGTGGCCTCAAGGCCCGCCTGCCGGTAGGCCTCAAGCATAATCTCAGACTGGGCTAAGGGCACCACCGGGTCCAGGTTGCCATGCACCATAAGCAGCGGCGGATCGCCGGCGGATACGTGGCTGGCCGGGCTGGCCAGTTTCCAGACACCAGGTATCTCCTCAAGCGTGCCGCCCAGGAACTGGTACGGGGCCTTGTCCTTGGCGGCGGCGGTGGCTATCTCCGGCCAGGCCGTGAAATCGGTCGGCCCCCAGTAGGAGCAGACGGCGGCTACTCGGCTGGAGTATTCCGCCCAGCCGCCATTCCCCTCAAGACCGGCTTCTACGCCGGCCACCATCAGGCTTAGGTGCCCGCCCGCCGAGCTGCCCCAGACGCCGATGCGGTCGGGGTCGACGTTGTATTCGGCGGCATGTGCCCGCAGCCAGCGCACGGCGCACTTGGCGTCCTCCACGGCGGCCGGAAATTGGGCCTCGCCGCTTAAGCGGTAGTTAATGCTAGCGCAGAAGAAACCGTATTTGGCCAGGAAGTCTACACGGCTGGGGAACTTGTCGCCGCCCCGCCAGCCGCCGCCGTGTATCCAGATAACGGCCGGCATGGGCGATACGATAGGCTCATGGGGGTTGTAAATATCCAGCAGCAGGGGGCTGTCGTCCACCCGGCCGTACTCAATATTCCTGGTTATGGTGACACTGGTTACGGCCAGAGTTATGCCTGGCTGGTCGGCTTCTTCCCGGGGCGGGCAGCCGGTTACCGCAAGGGACAGGACGAGGAGAAGGCTGATCAGGCTCGCTATGCCGCTGTACTTCATCTCTGCCTATTATAACGCAGGTAGGGCCTTAATGGTGGCCGGCCCTGTTGACTTTCACCTCCGCAATGACTAAAATAGTAGTAGAGAGATTCAATATGCCTATTTACGAGTACTATTGCCCCGAATGCGACGCCAAGTTTGACCTGCTGCGCCGCATAAGCCAGGTCGACGAGCTCGGGGAGTGCCCTGATTGCCAGCACATGGCGGAGCGGGTGCTTTCCGCCTTTTCGTGCCGCACCAAGACCGCCGCCGGCAAGACTGCCCCCGTAGCCGGTACTTCAAGCGCCTGTGGTAGTTGTGCCTCTACCAGTTGCTCAAGCTGTAGCTAGGTAAAAAGTAATCACCCTGCTTGAACATCCGCCCGCCGCTTAGGCATGGCCGGCCGGTACTTGACACCCGGGCCATCGGGAACTATAATCGCCCCCCACTGGGGGTGTCGTGAAGCGTATCATTCTCTATCTGCTGGCTTTCCTAAGCCTTGCCCTTTTCGTAAGCGGCTGCCCGACCGCTTCCGATGTCATTAAGGCCAAGCTGGGCTACGAGTTTACCCTGCCCGTCGGCCAGACGGCGGTGGTAGAGGGCGAGGACCTGGAACTGCGCTTTAAAATGGTACTCTCCGACAACCGCTGCCCCCAGGGGGCACAATGTATAATAGCCGGCGAGGTCAGGATTATCCTGGAAATCAAGCAAAACGGCAGCTCCGACAGCGCGGAGCTTTCCCATCCCGGCCTGTTTGAGGGTTACTCGCTTGCGAGCTATGGCCAGTACCAGTTCATCTTCAAGGTACTGCCGTATCCCGAGGTTGGCCACCAGATAGCCGAAGACGATTACGAACTTAAGCTGACCGTTACCACCAGCTAGCGATAAACCTGTCTTTACTTTAGGCCAGCGGCGCATTACAATAGGCGGCCCTGTCAGATTATTTTAAGGAGGTAGCGCCATGAAGTTCCTGCTTATAGGCAACCAGGTTGGCGAAGCGGCCAGCCACGAAGGCCAGATAGACTTTTTAGAAGCGACTAGGAAATGGGTAAACGACCGGTTGGCCGACGGTACCCTAGAGAGTGCCTACAGCTTCCCCGCCGGCGGCGGATTTTTTATCGCCAACGCTGATTCACACGAAGACCTGATGAAGATTTTGGTGGACTTTCCCCTGAGGCCGCTGAGCGACTTTGAGGTGCACGCCATCAGCGACTTCAATCGCTCAACCGAGATCGTTATCGATGCCCTCAAGGAAGTAACCTAAGACAGAGGGATTTAGCTGTGAAACCCATAGGCCCCCTGATGCGGGAGCACCGGCTGATCGAGCGCATGGTGAAGCAGCTGGAGGCTGAGCTAGGCCGGATAAATGCCAGCCAGCGCTGCGAGCCGTCTTTCATTGATATCGCCGTGGATTTTTTCCGAATCTACGCCGACCGCACCCATCACGGCAAGGAAGAAGACATCCTCTTTGCCGCTCTGGCCAGGAAACGGCTGGCCAAAGAGCATCGAGAGACGATGGAAGGGCTCATCGCCGATCACGTCTTCGCCCGTAAGACTGTCGGCCGGCTGGTGGCGGCCAAGGAAAAGTATGTCTCCGGCAGTACCGCTTCGATGGCGGACATCACCGACTGCATAACGGAGCTGGTCAAGCTCTATCCCAGACACATTGAAAAAGAGGACGAGCACTTCTTCTACCCCAGTATGGAATACTTCAACCGCCGGGAGCAGGACGAAATGCTTGACCGCTTCTGGGAGTTTGACCGGACTATGGTACACACTAAATATCAGAAGGTGCTGGCCGACCTGGAAGAGGGCCGGGCCTAGCGGCGGTTATTTAATGCCGATAGTGCCGCTGCCGCCGCAGCGGGGGCAGGCCTTCAGACCCATATCACGGGGGCGGGTCATCGGCGCCCTGGGGTTGGCCAGGAAGGGGATATCCTTAGGCACCCTGCCCTTCCCGCGGCATTCGGGGCAGCGCGATACCACGGTCATCTTTTCGCGGGGTGGCCTCTTTTTATCATCCCTGGTCATCGTTCTCCTCGTCATTTCCCCTTGTTTTTCTGAGGTATAGCCAGGCGATGCCGCTGAGAACCAGGGCCACCGCCGTCGTAGCCAGGGCAACGGCCACCGTGGCGTCATACCAGAAGCCCTGGGGGAAGAGCATAACCAGGAAGTCCGTGGCCGGGTCAAGCAGCCAGAAGTCGTTGGCGAAGCTGAAGACATGGAACTGGTAAAAGAAGCCGTCAAAGTTAAAGAATGTGGCCAGACCGGCGGCCAGCATCAGGAACAGCGTCAGGACGCCGCCGGCTATCACCGCCCGGGACAGGCGGCGGCTAAAGCCCAGCCGGTCCAGGATGAAACTGACACCGATATAAGAGAGGGCGTAGCCCAGCGTCCACAGCAGCACCATGTAGTCCAGGTGGAAAAGCCCCTTGACGTCCTCCAGGTGGAGCACCTCACGGGCGTTGAAAAGCTCAAAGGGCTCGCCTTCCCTTTCCACCACCAGAGAGATGGACTCCTGGTTGGAGCCGAAGTACTGAATAAGCCCCCGGGCTACCTTATCCAGCTCTTCCTCAGCCAGGCCGGTGGTCTCGCTGACAGCGTACTTGTCAAAACCGTAGTTGTAGAGCACCCGGCTGTTGGCCGCTGCCAGGATGCTGGCTGTAATCAACACCACTGGCAGGCAGAGCACAAAGAGCCATCTGGCGATAGTGGCCAAGGTTCTCCCCCTTATCCGCAGATGGTTTTATCAATTCTACACTTCTAAGGCAGAAAAGGACAGTTTGCCCCCATATGGAGGCCCGGCGGGTGCTGGCGCAGGGGCCTGTCCCGGGATCCGGGGCAATGCCCTGAAAGGGGCTGTCATGCTATAATGAGGCTACCCAACCACGCCCGGGGAGAGCCATGTTTACTCATCTTCATGTCCATACGGAGTACAGTCTGCTCGATGGCATGTCTCGCATTCCGCAGCTGGTCGCCCGGGCTAAAGAGATGGGCATGGAGGCCGTGGCCATCACCGACCACGGCGTTCTCTATGGCACCATAAAGCTGTACCTGGCGGCCAGAGAGGCCGGCATAAAACCCATCATCGGCTGCGAGGTCTATGTCGCCCCGCGGAGCCGCAGCAGCCGCCAGCTGGCGGACAAAAACTCTCACCACCTCGTCCTTCTGGCCCGCAACAATACCGGCTACCGCAATCTCATCCAGCTGGTCACCAAGGCTCACCTTGAGGGCTTCTACTACAAGCCGAGGGTAGATAAAGAACTTCTTATCCAGCACCAAGAGGGGCTCATCGCCCTCTCCGCCTGTATCGGCGGCGAGGTTCCGACGCTGATATTGCAGGGCTACCTGGAAGAAGCCAAGAAGGCCGCCCTGTGGTATAAGGAGACCTTTTCCCATTTCTACCTGGAGGTGCAGCGACAGCCGATAGCCGAGCTGGAGCAGATAAACAAGGCCCTTATTCCCCTGGCCGAGGAGCTTGATATTCCCCTGGTGGCCACCAGCGACATCCACTACGTGACCAAGGAGGACGCCCAGTCGCACGACCTGCTGCTGTGCATCGGTACCAACTCAACCATCCACGACGAGAAGCGGATGAAGATGGCCGGTGATTTCTTCTATCTGAAGAGCCCTCAGGAGATGGCGGAGCTTTTCAGCGACATTCCCCAGGCCATTGAAAACACGCAGCGCATCGCCGACATGTGCCAGCTTGAGCTTGAGTTTGACCGCCTTCACCTGCCCCAGATAGACCGGCCTACCGGCCAGACGCCGGACGAGTACCTGGCCGGGCTGTGCCAGCAGGGGCTGGACAGGTACTACCCGCAGGCCAGCCAGGAGATTATAGAGCGCCTGGCCTATGAGCTTATGGTGATTGAGAAGACCCGGTTCGCCAACTACTTCCTGGTTGTTTGGGATATTATTACCTATACCCAGGGCCAGGGCATCCTCTACGGAGTCCGCGGCAGCGCCGCCGCCAGCCTCGTCCTGCGCTGCCTGGGTATAACCGATATCGACCCCTTGCAGTACGGGCTGGTCTTCGAGCGTTTCCTCAACTTGGAGCGCAAGGAGATGCCCGATATAGACCTTGACTTCGAGGACAAACGCCGTGATCAGGTCATCCAGTATGTGGCCGATAAATACGGCAACGACCATGTGGCCCAGATTATCACCTTCGGCACCCTGGGCGCCCGGGCGGCCATCCGCGACGCCGGGCGGGCGTTGGGAATACCCTACGGCGATGTTGACCGTGTCGCCCGCCTGGTGCCCTTCGCCCCGGGGATGACCCTGGAGCGGGCGCTAGAGGAAAACGCTGAGTTTAAAGGCATCTATCAGCAGGAAGTCGTCGTCAAGAACCTGGTGGATGCGGCCATGGGCATCGGTGGCATCGCTCGCCATGCCTCCACCCACGCCGCTGGCGTGGTCATATCCCGGGAGCCTCTCACCCTCTACACCGCCTTGCAGCGCTCCTCGCGCGGCGGCAACGGCCGGGGGGCGCTGATGACCCAGTTGGATATGGGGGACATTGCCCGCATCGGTCTGCTCAAGATGGACTTTCTCGGCTTGGCCAACCTTACCATTCTGGGCAAGGCCAGGGAGCTGGTTTCCCAGAACAGCGGCCACGATATTGACCTGCGCACCATCCCACTGGACGACGCTAAAACATTTGCGCTACTTTCTTCCGGGGAGACTACCGGCGTCTTTCAGTTGGAGGGGGCCGGTATGCGGCGCAACATCAAGGCCCTTAAGCCGACCATCTTCAGCAACATCGCCGCTATGGTGGCCCTCTACCGCCCCGGCCCCATGGAGCAGATCCCCCGTTTTATAGACGCCAAACACGGCCGGGAGCCCATCCGCTATCCGCACCCTGCCCTTGCCAGCATCCTGGAGGAGACTTATGGCGTGATTGTCTACCAGGAGCAGGTGCTTCATATAGTCCAGACCTTCGCCGGCTACAGCCTGGGCCAGGCCGATATCTTCCGCAAGGCGATGGGCAAGAAGATTCCCGAGGTGATGAAGAAGGAGAAGCGTAACTTCATCGCCGGCGCCAAGGAGAATGGTTTCTCCGCCGCGCTGGCCGGCCAGGTATTCGCCCTCATTGAGCCCTTTGCCGGTTATGCCTTCAACAAGGCCCACGCCGTCAGCTACGCCCTCATCGCCTACCAGACGGGCTATCTGAAGGCCAACTACCCGGTTGAGTATATGACTGCCTTTCTGAGCACCCAGTTCGAGCAGACGGAGAAGGTAGCCACCGCCGTCGCCGAGTGCCACCGTCTGGGGATAAACGTACTGCCGCCGAATATCAACCACTGCCGGCTCAACTTCTGCATTGAGCCGGATGACCGGGGCGTTGCCGCCATCCGCTTCGGGTTGACGGCTATTAAGAATGTCGGTCCCGGCGCCATGGAGCCCATTATTGAAGAGCGCGAGAAGGGCGGGCCCTACGAATCCATCGAGGATCTCTGCCGCCGTGCCGACTTTTCCGGGGTAAACAAGCGGGTGATGGAGAGCCTGATAAAAGCCGGCGCCCTGGACATCCTGGGCGACCGCGGCACCCTTCTGGCCAATGCCGGCCGTATCCTGGCCCTGGCCGGGCAGCAGCAGCGGCTGCGGGAAACAGGACAGACGACCATGTTTGACCTCTTCGGCGAGACGGCGGCGGTGCCTATGCCCAGCCTGGAAATGGCCTCCGCCAGCATCTCCAACAGGGATAAACTGGCTTGGGAGAAGGAGTTGACGGGCGTCTACCTATCGGAGCACCCCTTCAGCGCCTACGCCGGCAAAACCGGCAATACCACCCTCTGCGGCCAGATTGACGCCGAGCTTGACGGCCAGACAGTCAGCGCCGCCGGGGTGGTGACATCGCTGCGCCCCTCACTGACCCGGGATGGCAGCAGCTTTATGATCGCCGGGCTTGAGGACTTGAGTGGTGGCGTGGAGGTGATGGTCTGGCCCCGGACCTACGCGCGTAGCAAGGAGCTGTGGCAGGAAGGCAATGTCCTCAAGGTGGACGGCCAGGTGAAGGTGAGGGGCGATAGGGTGCAGCTCTATGCCGAGCAAGTTCACTACTACAAGCCGCCGGTAGAAGAAGAGGAGAAAGCACCCCCAGCAGTGGCAGAGCCGGTGGGCGAGACGCCACCCCAGACCTGCCGGCTTATTATCAGCCTGAGCCAGAGCGGCGACCAGGAGGGAGACCTTGCCCG
>DAOUZU010000052.1 GCA_030665535.1 Dehalococcoidia bacterium | reverse complement strand
ATAGAAGGGTGAGGAAGCTTCTTGAGGAGGGGCGCATTAAGGGAAGAAAATTTGGAAGAGATTGGGTAGTTTTAAATCTAAATTACATAAGGAAAAGAGAGCCTAAAGGAGGGAAGAAATGAAGAGAAAAGTTAAGCATATTGTTAAGCAATTTGCCAAACAAAACACCGAAAACACTCAGAAATCAGATAAAGACCGAAGAATTAGCTTTGAGAGTGGCGTCCCTGGCAGGATTCGAACCTGCGACCCGCTGCTTAGAAGGCAGCCGCTCTATTCCGCTGAGCTACAGGGACATACGACAAAATGGTAACACCCGGTTGTAGCAAGGTCAAGTTGGATTAGTCCTTCAGCCGCCACAGGCCGGAGACGGCCAGGGCGCTAAGAGCTACCCCGGCGATTATAGCCCCCGTCCAGCCGAGCAGGCTCAGGCTGGTGACAATGGCGCCGGCTATTGCCACGCCGATAGCGATAGACAGAAAGGCATACTTAAACGGCATACCGAAGAGGACGGCCATCAGTGAACCCGTCCAGGCGCCGGTGACGGGCAGGGGAATAGCTACGAACAGCACCAGGCCGATGCGCTTATATCTCTCCAGTATGCGGCCCCGCCGCCGGGTGCGTTCAAAGAGCCAGTCCAGCAGCCGCTTGAAAAAGGCTAATCTATTCAGGACTTTGGTAACCGCTTCAAGGAAAAGCAGGATAAAGGGCACCGGCAGCAGGTTGCCCAGGAAGGCCAGCACAAAAGCAGAGTACCAGGGCATGTCAAGGACATTGATGGCCACCGGGATGGCGCCGCGCAGCTCCACTATGGGCAGGGTGGCAATAAGAAAGACCACCAACTCCTTGGACAGGCCCAGGCTGAGGAGATAATCTTCCGGTGTCACACGCTTCCTTTGCCTTCTATTACTGGGTGAACTGTAGCAAAATGTGCTCGTGAGCGTCAATCCCGTTGCTTGACAAGGCTTCGGCGGCGTTGCTAGTATAGATGCGTACCGTCCTGCTGACTCTGGCTATGTCAAGACTATTAGACAAGATAAACGCCCCCGCTGATGTAAAGGCTCTCAAGCAGGAGGAGCTTAAAGCACTTGCTGCCGAGATCAGGGATGAACTGGTATCCCGGGTAGCCATAAACGGCGGTCACCTGGCCTCCAATCTGGGTGTGGTGGAACTCACCATCGCCCTGCACAGGGTGTTCGACAGCCCCGAAGACAAGATAATCTGGGATGTGGGCCACCAGAGCTACACCCACAAGCTGCTCACCGGCCGGAGGCAGCGCTTTGATTCCCTGCGTCAGTATGGCGGCCTGTCCGGTTTCACCAGCCGCGATGAGAGCCCCTGCGACCCCTTTGGCGCCGGCCACGCCAGCACTTCGGTTTCGGCAGCCCTGGGTATGGCTAAGGCGCGGGACCTGGCCGGCGATGACTACCAGGTGGTGGCCGTCATCGGCGACGGCGCCATTACCGGCGGTATGGCCCTGGAGGCCTTCAATCATACCGGGCACCTGGGCTCAAAGCTCATCGTCATCCTGAATGACAACGGTATGTCCATTTCACCCACCATCGGCAGTCTTTCCAAGCTGCTGGGCAGGGTGCGTTTCAATCGAAGCTATTACCGCGCCAGTGAGGGGAGCAAGAAGGTGCTCACATCGCTCTCCCTGGGCAACAAGATATGGCAGGCCGGCCAGCAGATTAAGAGTGGCGTAAAGAGTCTGGTCATGCCCACCGTCCTCTGGGAGGAGTTAGGCTTCGCTTATATGGGGCCTTTCGATGGTCACAACATCGTCGAGCTTGAATCAGCCTTGGAAAAGGCTGGTACCTACAGCCACAAACCAGTCTTGTTGCATATCGTCACCACCAAGGGCAAGGGCTACGCCCCGGCGGAGGGCAACGCCGTCGATTTTCACGGCGTCTCCCCCAAGAAGCCGTCCAAGGCCAACGGAGCTGCCAAGATGACCACCTACAGCCAGGTATTCGGCCAGACCATCCACCGCCTGGTCAAAGATGACCCCAAGCTGGTGGTGATTACGCCGGCCATGCCGGAGGGCTACTGCCTGGGGGCTGTTATGGAGGAGTTTCCGGAGAGGGTTTTTGATGTCGGCATCTGCGAGCAGCACGGCGTCACCTTCGCCGCCGGACTGGCCGGCCAGGGTTTCGTCCCCGTAGTGGCCATTTACTCCACCTTTCTGCAGCGGGCTTTTGACCAGATTGTCCACGATGTTTGTCTTCAGGAGCTGCCGGTGGTCTTCGCCATTGACCGCGGCGGAATAGTCGGCGATGACGGCAAGACCCACCAGGGCACCTTTGATCTATCCTATCTTTCTCTAATTCCCAACCTTGTGGTGGCCGCTCCCAAGGACGAAAACGAATTGCAGCACCTGCTCTACACGGCTGTAAAATCAGGCCGTCCCATGGCGGTAAGATACCCCCGCTCCAGTGTCCTGGGAGTGGCGATGGACAGTGAGTTCCGGGCTATCCCCATAGGCAAAGGCGAGGTACTGAGGGACGGCGCGGACATAGCCATTCTGGCCGTCGGGGCGACGGTAGCCCCGGCACTGGTCGCCGCCGATATCCTGGCGGCCCAGGGCATTGAAGCTACGGTGGTAAACAGCCGCTTCGTCAAGCCCCTGGACAGCCAGCTGATACTGGATGTCGCCGGCCGTGTAAACAGCCTAGTGACGGTAGAGGAGAACGTGCTTTGTGGCGGCTTTGGCTCAAGCGTGGTAAGTCTGCTGGCCGAAGCCGGGCTAAACCTGAAGGTTAAGAATCTGGCCATCGCCGATGAGTTCGTGGAGCATGGCACCCAGGCAATCCTGCGCGCCAAGTACAACCTGGATGCCGAAGGGATAGCCAGAGAGAGTATAAGCCTGCTATCGCAAAATGGGCAGGGCTCTCTGTCCACCAGCGCCTGCCAGACCACGTCAGACCAGTTATAGTTTGGGTGGTGCTGCCGTGGCGTACCGGTTGGGGAGATGGCCTTCATCTGATGAAAATATGAACAAATTGACGGTCAGAGATATTGAGGTAGGCGGCCGCCGAGTTCTGGTCCGCGTTGATTTCAATGTTCCCTTAAGCACTACAACCGGTGGCATCACCGATGACAGCCGCATACAGGCGGCCATGCCGACTATTGACTACCTTATTAGCGAAGGGGCCAGAGTAATCCTATGTTCCCACCTGGGGAGACCTGGCGGTAGGGTGGTGGAAGGGATGCGTCTGGGCGGCGTCGCCCGGCGCCTCTCCGAGCTACTCCGGCAGGAGGTCATATACGCGCCGGACAGCATTGGCGCTGAAGTTGAGGAGATGGCCACAGGTATCAAAGCGGGGGAGGTAATGCTGCTGGAGAATCTCCGCTTTCACGCTGGGGAGGAAGAAAACAGCCCTGCGTATGCCGCCGCCCTGGCAAGATTGGCCGATGTCTACGTTGATGACGCCTTCGCCACCGCCCATCGCAGTCACGCCTCAATAGTCGGTGTGCCCAACCACCTGCCGGCGGTGGCCGGTCTGCTTCTGAAGAAGGAGCTGAATTCGCTGGGCCGGATTCTG
Organism: Dehalococcoidia bacterium; assembly: GCA_030665535.1. Taxonomy (GTDB): domain Bacteria; phylum Chloroflexota; class Dehalococcoidia; order Dehalococcoidales; family JAUXAE01; genus JAUXAE01. The sequence continues at coordinate 3,217 of DAOUZU010000052.1, read as the reverse complement.
GAAGATCCGGCCCAGCCCTTCGGCGTACTGCTCGGCGGGGCCAAAACGAGCGACAAGGCAGCCATGCTGTATAATATTATGGACAAGGTGAACTGCGTATTGATCGGCGGTGGTATGGCGGCTACCTTCCTCAAGGCCAGCGGCTATGCGGTGGGCCTATCACAGGTCAAGGATGACCCTAAGGTGCCCAGCGAGCTGATAGCAAAAGCCGCTCGAAACGGGGTGCAGCTAATGCTGCCGGATGATGTTCTGGTGGCCGCGGAAGACGGGACGGGCGTGGAGAATGTAGCGGCAGCTACAATCCCCGCTGATAAAAAAATTGTTGACATCGGCTGGCAGGCAATCACCGGCTTCACCCGGGTATTGGAGAGGTGCCGCACCGTCTTCTGGAACGGCCCCATGGGTATCTATGAAATAGACAAGTACGCGGAGGGGACAAAGGCGATGGCCAGGTTAATAGCCGGCCTCAATGCCACTACTATCATCGGCGGCGGCTCCACGGCGGAGATTGTCATTGAGCTTAAACTGGCCGATAAGATGAGTTTCGTCTCCACCGGCGGCGGCGCCTCTCTTCGTTTCCTGAGTGGGGAAGGGTTGCCCGGCGTGGATGTTATCCTGGAAAAGACACCTACAGGGGTGAATAATGAATAGCCAGGAGATGATAAGGAAAATCGCCCGGCCTACGGATAGCAAGATAGTAATGCTAGTTATCGACGGGCTGGGAGGCCTACCGTTCCCGGAAACAGGTCTAACGGAGCTGGAAACGGCGCGCACCCCCAACCTGGACAAGCTGGCCGCCGGCGCTATCAGTGGCCTGATTGACCCCGTCGCCCCCGGCATAACCCCCGGCAGCGCTCCGGGACACCTGGCCCTCTTCGGTTACGACCCGGTTGGCTGTATTATCGGCCGGGGGGCGCTGGAGGCGCTAGGCATAGACTTTAAGCTTCAGCCGGGGGATGTGGCCGCCAGGGGCAATTTCGCAACAGTAGACAGCCGAGGAGTCATCACCGACCGCCGCGCCGGACGTCTTTCTACCGAGCAAAACAGTAAGCTTGCAAAGATGCTCGACAGGAAAACTATCGAAGGCGTCGAGGTCATTGTCCGCACGGTTAAAGAGCACCGTCTGGTGGTTATATTCCGAGGACAGGGGCTGGCCGATGAGGTAGGCGATTCCGACCCCCAGCAGACAGGGGTTGCCCCCCTGGAGGTGACGGCCCTTAATCAAGCGGCTCAGAAAACGGCCGCTATCGCCAACAGGTTCCTGGCGCATGCCGGGGAAACCCTGGCCGACCACCACCCGGCCAATACGGTCCTGCTGCGCGGCTTCTCCGTAAAACCGGAGCACGCCACAATGGCCGAAAACTACAAGCTCAAGGCGGCGGCCATCGCCAGCTACCCCATGTATCGCGGACTGGCCAGGGTGGTGGGCATGGATGTCCTGCCGACGGGAACCTCGTTTGAAGATGAGATAGAGACCCTGAAGCAGAACTATGATAAATATAACTTCTTCTTCGTTCATATAAAGGCAGCTGACGAAGCCGGTGAAGACGGTGATTTCGCCGCCAAGGTGGACGTTCTAGAGCGAATAGATGGCGCCCTGGGGGGCTTGACCGGCCTGGCGCCGGATGTTCTTGTCGTCACCGGCGATCACTCCACGCCAGCCCGCCTCAGGGGGCACAGCTGGCACCCGGTACCGGTGCTGATAAGTTCACAGTGGTGTCGCCCGGATGGCGTGAAGAGCTTCTCCGAGTCTGCCTGTATCAGAGGCGGACTGGGCAAGCAGCCGGCCAAAGCGATTATGTCCCTAGCTATGGCCAACGCCTTGAAACTAAACAAATTCGGTGCCTAAGGAGCCTGATATGCGTCTACCGGTGGTAGCAGGCAACTGGAAGATGAACACCACGGTGGAAGAGGCCGTCGCTCTGGCGGGACGGCTCCGTGCCGGGCTGGACGAAATACCGGGGGTGGAGACGGTTGTCTGCCCCCCCTTCGTGTCATTGGTGGCGGTTAAAATCGTCATTGAGGGTAGCGCCGTAAGGCTGGGTGCCCAGAACATGTTCTACCAGGAAAAGGGGGCCTATACGGGAGAGATATCGCCGCCGATGCTGGCTGACCTGTGCCACTATGTAATAATCGGCCATTCGGAGCGCCGGCAGCACTTCGGTGAGACCGATGAGGCGGTGAACCGGAAGCTCAAGGCGGCGCTGGGGATTGGTCTCAAGCCCATCTTCTGCGTCGGCGAGACGCTGGATGAAAAGGAAGCCGGTGGGATGGAGGACGTTCTGAACCGGCAGTTGACACAGGGTCTGGCCAGAATTGAAGACCCCGTCGGGATGGTAATCGGCTACGAGCCGGTCTGGGCCATAGGCACCGGTAGGGCGGCTACCGGTCAGCAGGCCAATGATACAATCGGCTTCATTCGCCGCCGTCTGGCCGGCCTCTACAGCGGGGAGACAGCAGACGGCATAAGGATTCAGTACGGCGGCAGCGTCAACGCTGACAACATCGCCGAGTTTGTTTCCCAGCCGGAAATTGACGGCGCCCTGGTCGGCGGCACCAGTTTGAAGGCGGAGCAGTTCGTCAGCATCGTCAGGCAGACGGCCGAAATCTGGGGCCGCCTGTCTGCATAGCGACTTTAAATCCCACCTTACACGGGGCGACGATATGAAAAGGCTTATTGCCATCGTCGGGCCTACCGCCGCCGGCAAGAGCCGCCTGGCCATAGACCTGGCCCGTGCTTTTGACGGTGAGATTGTCAGCGCCGACAGCCGGCAGGTTTATCGCTATCTGGATATCGGCACGGCCAAATCGCCTCCTGAAGAGCTGGCGGTGGCGAAACACCACCTGATTGACGTCGTGAACCCGTATGACGGTTTCAACCTGGCCCGGTACCAGGAGATGGCCAACGAGGCGATTTATGATATCCAGCGGCGCGGCAAGCTACCCCTTCTGGTGGGCGGCAGCGGGCTTTATGTTTGGGCGGTGCTGGAGGGCTGGAATATACCCCGGGTCGCGCCTGACATTGAGCTTCGACAGAGGCTGGAAGAAATGGCGGCCAGGGATGGTGCTGAGGGGCTTTGCCGGGAACTGGCCCGGATTGATCCGGCGGCGGCGGCGCGCATTGATAAGCACAACATCCGCCGAATAATCAGGGCTATTGAGGTGGCCAGAGGTGCTGGGGAGGCCTTCTCCAAGCTCAGGGATAAGCAGCCGCCAT
>DAOUZU010000004.1 GCA_030665535.1 Dehalococcoidia bacterium | reverse complement strand
CACTTGATAGAAGTAATCAGCCTCTTGATACGATTACCTTCCACCCCAACCTCACCTGCGCCGGTTTACTTCAGGCTAGGACTTTCGTTTATCAAAGTCCTCCAGGTCAAGCGTATCCAGGAACTCACGGAAGGCGGACATACGGTGCTGGTCCTCTTCACTGACCTTGCCGCCCTTGACATCGGTTTCGCCCTCTTTTTCCTCAAAGATGGGCTTGCCCGTTTCCTTATCCAGCAGTATGCCGGCCCTGTCCATTACCGATTCCTCGGCGTATATGGACACATCCGTGCGCACTGCCAGGGCTAGGGCATCGCTGGGCCGCGAGTCTATCTCCATCTGCCCACCGTCCACGGTAAGGACTATCTTGGCAAAGAAGGTATCGTTCTTAAGATCGTTAACCACAATGGAATCCAGCTTGGCTCCCAGAACCTCTATTATGGAGTTGATCAGGTCGTGAGTCAGCGGCCGGGGAACGTTTACGCCCTGCAGCTTAACGGCTATGGCATCGGCCTCGGCGGTGCCTATCCAGATAGGCAGGTAGCGCTCAGCCTCTTTTTCCTTCAGTATCACCACCCGCTGGTAATTCATAAGACTTACCCGGATGCTGTCTATGGTCATTTCAATCATTCCGTCCTCCTGCCCCTTTCCGCCTGCTGCATGAATATTACCCTTAAGACTTAAAACTGTCAACAAAAACACCGCCCTGTGTCCGGCCGTTTCAACCGCCACGCCCTGTATCAAACCAGAGTCACAATTTTACTGCCCCCCCTTGTATATGGCTAATCCACCTGCTTGTGGTATAATATCCGTTACCCCTAACAGCGCCAGAGGGAGGCAGTTTATCCTTATGAGCGGCAAATCCATTGTCTGGTTTAAAGATGTTACTAAGGACGACATTCCCCTTGTAGGCGGCAAGGGCGCTAATCTGGGCGAGATGACCGGCGCCAATGTTCCCGTGCCGCCCGGCTTCATAGTTACCGCAGACGCCTATTTTGATTTCATAGACAAATCCGGGCTGGGAGTCCAGATAAAGAGGATGCTGGCGAACCTGGACACTAACGATTCCAGAAAGCTCCAGCAGGTTTCCACCGAGATTGAAAAGACGATTCTGGCGGCTGAGATGCCGCCGGCACTGGCGGTGGAGATAAATGCGGCCTACGCCAGACTGGGCAAGGGCCTGGTAGCAGTGCGCTCGTCGGCCACAGCCGAGGACCTCCCTGAGGCCTCCTTCGCCGGCCAGCAGAGCACCTTCCTGAATATAGAGGGCGATGAAGAAGTCATCGCCGCTGTTATGAAAAGCTGGGCCTCCCTGTTTGAGGCCCGGGCAATCTACTACCGCCACCAGTATGGCTTCGACCACGTTAAGGTGGGCATTGCCGTGCCGGTGCAGAGAATGGTGCAGTCCCAAACTTCCGGCGTCATCTTCACCATAGAACCCGTCACCAGCGACCCCACCAAGATTATCATTGAGGCTATTCTGGGCCTGGGCGAAGGCCTCGTTTCCGGGGAGATAAACCCGGACCTCTACATCATTGACAAAAAGGGCCGGCATATAATCTCCAGGAGAATCAGCTGCCAGGACAAGAAGCTGGCCATAAACCCGAAGCGGGATGCCGCCGAGCCCAACCTTTGGCAGAAGGTGCCGCCTGAGAGCCAGCGCCAGCAGAAGATAAGCGATGCCGATATCATCAAGCTGGCCGACCTGGCCGAGCAACTGGAGGAACACTATAAGAGCCCCCAGGATGTTGAGTGGGCCAAGGAAGGCGGCCATATCTACATCGTTCAGACAAGGCCGGTGACCGCCGTCAAGGAGACAGCCGAGGTCCAGGCTGACATTAAAGCCCCGGTGCTGGTTACCGGCGTGGCCGCCAGCCCCGGCCTGGCCTCAGGGCCGGTGAAGGTGCTTCACGACGCCTCCGAGATAGACCGGGTACTGCCCGGCGATATACTGGTGACCGATATGACCACCCCGGACTTCGTGCCGGCTATGAAAAAGGCGGCCGCTATCGTAACGAACCGCGGTGGCCGCACTGCCCACGCCGCCATTGTCAGCCGCGAGCTGGGCATACCGGCTGTCGTCGGCACCGAGCGGGCAACGACACTGCTAAAGGATAAGAAAGTGGTTACCGTCGATGGCTCCAGCGGCAAGGTCTACAGTGGCAAGGTCGCCCGCCGTATCCATACGACCTCCGTGATAAGCCTGGCCAGGGAGGCGATAACCACCAGGACGAAGGTCTACGTAAACCTGGCCCAGCCGGAGTTGGCCGACCATGTAGCCGAGCGCAATGTCGACGGCGTGGGGCTGCTGCGGGCCGAGTTTATGATTGCCCGGATAGGCCAGCACCCCCGCTACATGATTGACCAGGGGCGGGGGGCCGAGTTCACCGAGAAGCTGTTTAACGGCCTTTGCTCATTCGCCCGGGCTTTCGATCCCCGCCCGGTCGTCTACCGGACGACGGACTTAAAGACCAACGAGTACCGCGAGCTGACCGGCGGCCACAAATACGAAGAGGCCGAGGAGAACCCCATGATCGGCTATCGCGGCGCCTACCGGTATGTTGCCGACCCCGAGGTGTTCAAGCTGGAAATCGCCGCCATCAAGAAGTGCCGCCAGGCGCACAAGAACCTGTGGGTGATGATTCCTTTCGTGCGTACCGTTGATGAACTGAGGCAAACCATTAAAATTATGGAAGGCGAAGACCTGAAGCGCTCCACCGATTTCAAGCTGTGGATGATGGTGGAGGTACCGTCCAACGTATTTCTCCTGGACAAGTTCGCCGCCGCCGGACTGGACGGCATTTCCATAGGCTCTAACGACCTCACACAACTCATCCTGGGCGTCGACCGCGATAGCGGTAAGCTGTCCAAGACCTTCGACGAGAGGAATGAGGCCGTGATGATGGCCCTGGAGAAGGTAGTCAAACAATCCCAAAAGCTGGGTATTACCTCTTCAATCTGCGGCCAGGCACCATCGGATTACCCGGACATCACCGCTAAACTGGTAACCTGGGGTATCACCTCGGTCTCGGTCAACCCCGACGTCATCGGTAGCACACGGGAGGTCGTGGCCAGGACAGAGGCGAAGCTCAAGGCTTGATGATCAGCCAGCTTAATATTCGCCAGAGGACAGAAGAAAAGGAGACCGATCTTTCGCGTTATGCCGCCAAAAGCGCCCTCTCCCGAGGCAGGCCCGGCGGTGAGGAGAGATGCCCGGTACGCACCGCCTTCCAGCGTGACCGTGACCGTATCATCCACTCCAATTCCTTCCGCCGTTTGAAACACAAAACACAGGTTTTTATCGCCCCGCAGGGCGACCACTACGTCACCAGGCTGACCCATACCCTGGAAGTCTCGCAACTGGCCAGGACGATAAGCCGCGCCCTGAACCTCAACGAGGACCTGGCCGAGGCCATCAGTCTGGGGCATGACCTGGGCCACACCCCCTTCGGGCATGTCGGTGAGGAAGTGTTGAATGAGCTTTACCGCACCGGTTTCAGGCACAACGAGCAGAGCCTACGGGTGGTGGAGCGCCTGGAGAAGGGCGGCCGCGGCCTCAACCTCACCTGGGAGGTTCGGGACGGCATTCTCAACCACTCCAAAACGAGGGCCGATATCATCGGTGAAAGCGGCGGTACCGGCACCCTGGAAGGCCAGGTTTGCCGGCTGGCCGATGCCCTGGCCTACATCAACCATGACATCGGCGACGCCATCAGGGCCGGCATCATCACCGATAGCGACTTGCCCCAAGAAGCCACGGCGGTACTGGGCAGCGGCCACTCGCAGCGAATCAACACGATGGTCTGCGATATTATAGAAAGCTCCTGGGCGGCCAGCGGACTTGTGGAAGACGCGTCCCCGGCTATCGTTATGGGCCGCCGCGTTTTGGATGCCTCAAACCGCCTGCGTGATTTTCTCTTTGAAAAGGTATATCTTAAGAGGGACGAAAAGGCGGAGGAGGCGAGGGAGGTTGTCCGCCGCCTGTACAAGCACTTCGTCACCCACGAAGAGCGTCTACCGCCGGAGTATCTGGCCACGGGCGATGAAACGGAGCGCCGGGTGGTGGACTACATCGCCGGTATGACCGACGGCTACGCCCTGAGGCTGGCCGAGAGCAGGAAAAGTTTTTAAGATGAGTGTTATTGACGAAGTAAAGCAACGCACGGATATCGTTGAGGTCGTCAGCCAGTACACCAGCCTGGCCAAGGCCGGGCGCACCATGAAGGGGTTGTGCCCTTTTCATAGTGAGAAGCATGGCTCCTTTTTCGTCTACCCGGAGCAACAGAGCTGGCACTGCTTCGGCGCCTGCAATACCGGCGGTGATGTCTTCTCCTTCGTGATGAAGAAGGAAAACCTGGACTTCGGCGAGGCCCTTCGCCAGCTTGCCGGCCGGGCCGGGGTTACCCTGCCCTCCCGCCAGGCGCCGGCGGATAGAGATAAAAAGGACAGGCTCTACCAGGCAAATGCCACCGCCGCCCTATATTTTCACAACTTTCTTCTGGAAGCAGACGCGGCGGAGAAGGCCCGACAGTATATTTCCGGGCGCGGCCTCAATGAGAAATCAACCGCCGATTTCCAGCTTGGCTACAGCCCCGGCGACCGCCAGCAGCTGCGACGGCACCTTATGGAAAAAGGCTATACCGAGGACGAGCTTCTTGCCGCCGGCCTGATAATCAAACCGGATGACGGCCAGACCTACGACCGCTTTCGCAACCAGCTGATGTTCCCCATCGCCGACGCCAGGGGCCGTATCATCGGCTTCGGTGGTCGGTTGCTGGCCGGCTCAGGCCCCAAATACCTTAACTCACCGCAAACACCGCTCTTTGACAAAAGCAGCCACCTCTACGGCCTCAACCTGGCGGCGCCGGCCATCCGCCTCAAGGACTCCGCCATCATCGTAGAGGGCTATATGGATGCTATTACCGCCCACCAGAATGGCTTTGCCAATGTGGTCGCCTCGATGGGCACCTCGGTGACAGAGAGGCAGATAACCGCCCTCAAGAAGCTCTCCCGCAACGTTATCTTCGCCCTGGACGCCGATAGTGCCGGCGAGGAGGCCACCCGGCGCGGCGTAGGCTACGAAAACATCCTTGAAGCCGAGATCAAGGTGGTTGTCCTGCCCCAGGGTAAGGACCCCGACGACGTTATCCGACAGGACGCCGAGGCCTGGCCGGGTCTTCTTAAAGGCGCCCGTCCGGTGATGGATTTCATTTTTGACCACGAGAGCGCCGGGCTGGACCTGGCCACCGCAGCCGGCAAGTCCCGGTTGGCGGAAATATTGCTGCCGGTAATAGCCCGGATAGCGGACACAGTGCGCCAGGCCCACTATTTACAGCAACTGGCCCGCTTGGTGAACATAAGCGAACACCGTCTGGAGGTGGCCCTGGCGCGGACACAGGCCGTCCGCTCCGGCGGACGAAGCGGGGATACCGTCACTCCAATAGCGACAACGGTCCTGGCCGATTCCCTGGGGGACTACTGCCTGGGACTGCTGCTCGGCCACCCGGAGATTAAAAGCCAGGCCGCCGAGCTTAAACCAGAATACTTTGAGAGCAGCTTGAACCGTCAGATACTTATCGCCTACCAGGCGGCGGAGGATATTTCCAAGCTGAAGGAAATGTTGGAGCCGGCTATATGGCCGCACCTGGAATCGCTGATGGACAAGGGCAGCCAAGAAGAGGCCGAGCGGAAATTCACCAGCTGTATCTTCCGCCTGCGGGAGAGGTATCTGCGCGGTATGGCCGGCAGAATGGCAGATATCCTGGCCGCTGAGGCCAACAGGGGTAGCGTGGCCAACCTTGTAAGATTTAAGGAGCACAACATTGAAGAAGAACTGCGAAAAATCTTCGTCCTTAGGGAGAAATGGTCCCGGGAGCAGAGGAGGTAGGAATGGGAGAGGATAAAGAAACATCAGACATCAGCAAAGACGCTAGCGTCAGCACCCCAGAGGCGAAAAAGGGCACAAAGAAGCCCTCCGCCGGGAAGAGGGCCAAGGCGGCCGCCAAGCCCCGTGCAATTGTCTCCCCCCCTGGAGAACTTGGGATAGTCGACGACCCGGTGCGTATGTACCTTCATGAAATAGGCCGGGTGCCGCTGCTCACCGGCCTAGAGGAAAAAACACTCGCCAAGAAGATGGAGGAGGGGAAACGCATCCGCGAGGTACGCAAATACTGCCTGGATAGGCGCGGCCGCTACCCCACCTCCAGCGAAATAATCACCTGCATGCTCCGCGAGCTGGCGCTTGCGGCCGATATCCTGAACTTCCTCAAGAAACGCCTCGGCATCTCGCGCTCGGCCCGTTTCAAAGGCCTCGTCTTTGACCAGAGGCTGAGGGACAGCATGGACAAAGTGATAGACCAGCAGCTCATCCGTGATATCGCACAGCATATAAATAAGTCCGTTCCCGAGAGCGAGCAGGCGATGATAAACCTATCCCTTAACTCAAGCCTGCTGCCCCAGGAGGTCATTGCCGCCATACCGGATAAAACCAAGCTGGGCGATATCGATAACCTGTCCATTGAGCCTTCCTTCGTCAAGGCTGTCGAAGCCCATGAAGGCAAGTTCAAGGCCTATCTGAACAGCGTATTGCTTGAAGCCGAAAAGTCAGAGAGGCACCTCATTCAGGCCAACCTGCGCCTAGTGGTCAGCGTGGCCAAGAAGCATATCGGCCGCGGCATGCCCCTTCTGGACCTCATCCAGGAAGGCAATATCGGGCTGATAAGGGCCGTGGAGAAATTTGATTACCACCGCGGCTATAAGTTCAGCACCTACGCCACCTGGTGGATTCGCCAGGCTATCACCCGGGCCATCGCCGACCAGGCGCGCACCATCCGTATCCCGGTGCATATGGTTGAAACTATAAATAAGCTCCTGAGCATCAGCCGCCAGCTTTCCCAGAAGTTCGGGCGCGAGCCGACCCCCAAGGAGATTGCCGAGGAAATGGAGCTGCCGGCTGAAAAGGTAAGGGAGATAGCCAAGATATCGCAGCTGCCCATCTCACTGGAGTCACCTATCGGCGAGGAAGAGGACAGCCACCTGGGCGACTTCATTGAGGACCAGAACGCCCTACCGCCACCGGATGCCGCCTCCCGGCAACTGCTCAAGGAACAGATAGACAGCGTCCTCGGCAGTCTCACCCCACGCGAGCGCCGCGTGCTACAGCTACGCTTCGGCCTGGAGGACGGCCGCAGCCGCACCCTGGAAGAAGTGGGCAAGGAGTTCAATGTCACCCGGGAGCGCATCCGTCAGATTGAGGCCAAGGCCTGAAGAAAGCTGCGCCACCCCAGCCGCAGCCGCAAGCTGAAGGATTATCTTGAGTGATTCCCGAAAGACTGAAGATAGTCAATTTTATGCCCTACCGCGGTGAGCTGCCACCCTTTTCCTTCGCCGGTATCCATACCGCTTGCATCTGCGGCGATAACGGTAGCGGCAAGTCAGCCCTGATTGACGCCATCACCTGGGCGTTGTGGGGCAAGTCCAGGGCTAAAAGCGATGACGAGCTTATCCACCTGGGCGAGAGGGAAGCGGAGATAACATTTGACTTCAGCCTGAACGGCCAGCTCTACAGCATCATCCGCAAGCACTCCAGGCCCAAAAAGCCGGGCGCCTCGGGACAGAGCAGCCTGGACCTCTTTTTACTCGGCCAGGACTCCCCCAGGGTGATTAGCGGTGACACCATCGGTCAGACACAGCAAAAGATAATAGACATCCTGCGTATGGACTACGATACCTTCATAAACAGCGCCTTTCTGCGCCAGGGTCACGCCGGCGAATTCACCCAACAGCGGCCGGCCAAACGCAAGGAAGTGCTGGCCAACATCCTGGGGCTGGGGCTGTACGACCAACTGGAACAACAGGCCAGAGAGCAGGCCAGGGGACATGAAACGGAGAGGGATCGGCTGGAGAGCATCCTTGCCGAGATTGACAGCGAGCTATGCCAGCAGCCGTCCATTGAGGCCGCTCTGAAAGATGCCGGACGAGAACTGGCCGGTATAGATAAGCGAACGGTAGCCCAGCAGTCCCGCCTTAACCAGTTGCGCCGGGACATGCAGTCCCTGGAAAGCAAGAAAGGCGAGCTCAAGCGATTGGATGAGCTTATGGAAAAGGCCCGGCAGGACCTGAAACGGTGGCAGGAGCGCCGGGAAAAAAGCGTCTCCCTTATAGACGGGGCGGCCGCTCTGATAGCCCGGCGCCCGGCCATTGAGGAAGGCCACATCCGCTTCAGCCAGGCCAGGCAGGGTTGCGACGAGCTAAACCAAAAGCTGGGGCTACTCATCAGGCTCAAGGAAACCAAGGGCCAACTGGAGAGGGTCATAGATAAAGCACAGGGCGCCCTTCTGGCCGACCACGCCGTCTCCCGAAGCAAAATAGACCAGCTTAGCGGTGTCTGGCAGAAGCTGGGCCGACTTAAAGGCGAGCAGACCGAGTTGGCCGCCGCATGGCAGAAGTTGGCCGGTTTAGAAACAGTCCTGGACGAGAAAAAACGGACCGCCAGAGGATTGGAGCTAAGACTAACTAGGCTGGAATCAAACAGAGAAGGTCTGCGTCAGGCTATAGCCGGCCTTGAAGAGAAGTTGAAACTCCTTGCGGAAAAGAAGGACAGCCGCTGCCCGCTGTGCGAAACGGAGCTGAGAGGCGAGGAGCTTAGCCTGGTAGCGACCAAATACACCGCCGAAAGCGAACAGAAAACGGCAGCCCTTGAGGCCAGCGGGGCCGAAACGGCAGCCCTGAAAGCGGAGCAGCGGTCCCTGGCCGGGGAAATAATCCCACTGGAAACGGAACTGAATCGGATGAAGGCCGGCCTCCAGGGCAGGGACGGCGTCTTGAAGAAGGCCATAACCGAAGCCGCGGCGGCCGGCGATAGTCTGGCCGGGGAAAAGAAGCGACTGGCCGCCATTGAGGAGAAGCTGGCCGCAAAATCCTTCGCTGCCGCCGAGCAGGAGGCGCTTAGTGGCGTGGAGGCCGAGATTGACATCCTGGGCTATGACGCCGAACAGCACCACAAAGAAAAGCTGCTGCTGGAAGAGCTTGAGCCATATGAAAACCAGATGAGGCAGCTGGAGGCGGCCGAGCGGCTGCTGGGCCAGGAAGAGGAGAACGTCGTCGCCGCCAAAGAAGTCATCAGCGAGCTTACCGGCCGTCTGGCAAATGACGCCGCCAAATGCCGGGAGATAGCCGGCATGCTCTCCAGACTGGAGCAGGTGAAGCTAGACCTCGTCGAGGTGGAGACGGACTATCAGCAGCTGGCCGAGGAACAACGGCAGGCCCAGCAGTCCGTAGGCAGCCTGAATGAGAAGCTCAACCGCTGCCGGGAGCTAAAGGCCAGAAAGCAGGAAAGCCAGAAACAACTCAAGAAGACGACGGACAAGGAGAGTGTCTATAAGGAACTGGCCCAGGCCTTCGGCAAGAAGGGAATCCAGGCCATGCTCATAGAGACGGCCCTGCCGGAGATTGAGATAGAAGCCAACCGGCTACTGGGACGGATGACGGACAACCGCATGCACATCAGTATTAAGCCGCAGCGGCAGTCCAAGAAAGGGGAGACGCTGGAGACGCTGGATATCAAGATATCCGATGAGCTGGGCACCAGGAGCTACGAGATGTACAGCGGTGGCGAGGCTTTCCGCATAGACTTTGCCATCCGCATCGCCCTTTCCCGGCTGCTGGCCGGACGGGCCGGCGCCCCCCTGCCCACTCTGATCATCGACGAAGGCTTCGGCACCCAGGACTCCAGCGGCATCGAGAGGCTCACGGAGGCCATCAACTCCATACAAGACGACTTTGAGAAGATTCTGGTCATCACCCACATGGAAGAACTGAAAGACGCCTTCCCCACGCGGATAGAGGTCACCAAAACGGACCAGGGCTCTACCATTTCAGTGAACTGAATTACAGCCCCAGATCTTTGGCGATGCCTTTCATTGCCGAGAGGCCAATCTGGAGAAACTCGTCCAGCTCTATACCGAGTTCCAGGCAGCCGGCAATCTGCCCCCTGTCCGCCCCGGCGGCGAAGCTCTTCTCTTTGAAACGCTTTTGCACCGAGCGAGCCTCGACGCCGGCCAGCTTCTTATCCGGCCGTACCAGGGCAGCGGCGGTGATGAGGCCGGTCAACGGGTCGGCGCAGAACAGCGCCTTGTCCAATCTGGTTTCCAGCGCGATACCATGCCCCTGATTGTGGGCCAGAATTGCGTGCACCATCTCCTCGCTGGCTCCTAGCTCCCGGGCCAGGTCAGACCCCAGCATGGAGTGCTGGGTCATCTCACCATCGGTAAGCTCGACATCAATATCGTGCAGTAGTCCGGTAAGCCCCCAGGCCTCCTCATCCTCACCAAGACGGCTGGCCAGGGCGCGCATCACCACCTCAGTGGCCAGCATATGCTTCACCAGATTGGCGTTCTCCACGCTAGCCCTGACGGAGCCGAGTGCCTCTTCTCTTGTCATAGTGCCTCCTTATCATCCGGCGACGGCCGGGGCAACACCCTGCGGCAGTACCCGCTTAAGATACTGCCCGGTGGCCGAGGTATCCTGCCCGGTTATCTCCTCCGGCGTGCCGGTGGCCACTATGTAACCGCCCTTTTCACCGGCGCCGGGACCCAGGTCTATAACCCAATCGGCATTCTTTATGACATCAAGGTGGTGCTCGATGACGACCACCGAGTTGCCGGCGTCAACCAGTCGTTGCAGCACGGCAAGCAGCGCCGCCACGTCGTTAAAGGCCAGCCCGGTGGTCGGTTCGTCCAGGATATAGAGGGTGCGCCCAGTGGAACGCTTGGAAAGCTCTGTGGCCAGCTTGATGCGCTGCGCCTCGCCGCCGGAGAGGGTGGGCGCCGGCTGCCCCAGGTGGATATAGCCCAGACCGACATCGCTCAGCGTGCCCAGCTTGGCCTTGAGCCGGGGGAAGTTGGCGAAAAAGTCCAGCGCCTGGTCTACGGTCATATCCAGCACCTCGGCAATGTTCTTACCCTTGAATTTAATCTCCAGTACCTCGCGGTCGTAGCGTCTGCCGTGGCAGACCTCGCAGGGCACGGTGACATCGGGCAAAAACTGCATCTCAATCTGGATATAACCCTCACCGCGACAAGCCTCACAACGACCACCTTTGACATTGAAGGAAAAGCGGCCCGGGGCATAGCCCTTCATCCGCGCTTCCGGGACAGAGGCGAAAAGCTCACGGATGGACGTGAAGGTGCCGGTGTAGGTGGCCGGATTTGAGCGCGGCGTGCGGCCAATAGGCGACTGGTCGATGTTAATCACCTTATCAATGTGCTCAATACCGGTTATGGCATCGCAGTCACCGGGACGCTCCCGCGAGTGATAGAAGGCCTGGGCCAGTTTCTTGTAGAGAATATCGGCCACCAGGGTGCTCTTGCCGCTACCGGAGACACCGGTGACGGCCACCAGCTTGCCCAGTGGGATGGGGATATCAATATCCTTCAGATTGTTCTGCCGCGCCCCCTTGACCACCAGCTGCGTGCCGTTACCGCTACGCCGCTCTGCCGGCAGCGGAATCTGCTTCCGGCCGCTCAAGTACTGACCCGTCATCGAGTGGCGGCAGGCAAGTACCTCTGCCAGGGTACCATCCACTACCACCCGGCCGCCATGCTCACCGGCGCCGGGGCCGAGGTCTATAATGTGGTCGGCGGCCCGCATCATGGCCTCGTCGTGCTCCACCACCAGAATAGAATTGCCCAGGTTCCTGAGCCTCTTCAGGGTCTCTATAAGACGGGCGTCGTCGGCGGGGTGCAGCCCCACCGTCGGCTCGTCGCAGATGTAGAGCACCCCCATCAGGCCACTGCCTATCTGTGTGGCTAGACGGATGCGTTGCGCTTCACCGCCAGAGAGGGTGGCCGAGCCGCGACATATTGTCAAATAATCCAGGCCGACATCCCTGAGGAATCCCAGCCGCGCCTTCAGTTCCTTCAGTATCTGGCGGGCAATCGTCTGCTCACGCTCGTTAAAGACCGTCTTCGGGCCGGCCAGGCTGCCCAGCCACTCAAGCTCCTGGGTGACCGACATCCCGTTGACATCGTCAATATTATTCCCGCCGATGGTTACCGCCAGGGCCGCTGGCTTAAGCCGTTTGCCCAGGCATACCGGACAGACGTTGGCCACCATATAGCGCTCAACGCTGGCCCTTGAGTGTTCGGATTCTGTATCCCGGTGCAGGCGCTCCAGGCGGGGTATCACCCCCTCAAAGCCATCATGCTGCTCCCTTACCCTGCCGAAGCGGTTGCGATACTTACGGCTAGAGCCGCCCTCGCCGTACAGCACCAGCTTCAGCTGTTCATCGGTAAGGTCCTTCACCGGCGTATTTACGGAGAAACCGTGGCGCCGGGCCAGCTCCTCCAGCGGATAGAGATACCAGGTGTGCCACTGATAGGGACGAATAGCCCCTTCGGCCAGTGACAGGTTTTTATTGGGTATCAACAATTCAGGGTCAAACTCCAGCTTTATCCCCAGGCCGGTGCACTCCGGGCAGGCGCCGTGGGGGCTGTTGAAACTGAAGGTACGAGGGGCTATCTCACCCAGGCTGATGCCGCAGTAGACACAGGAGAAGTGCTCGGAGAAGAGCAGCTCCTCGCCATCAACTATAGACACCAGCACAACGCCGGCACCCAGCTTGAGGGCCGTCTCCACCGAATCGGCGATACGGCTCTGGCTGCCGCTCTGGCCGATAACCAATCTGTCTACCACCACCTCTATGGAATGCTTCTTCTTTTTTTCCAGGTGAATCTCGTCGGCCAGGTCACGAATCTGGCCGTCAACCCTGGCCCGGGCATAGCCCGCCTGGCGCAGGTCGCTGAATACCGTTTGATACTCGCCCTTACGGCCGCTCACCAGCGGCGCCATAACCATAATGCGGCTGTCCTTGGGCAGCGCATGGACAGCGTCCACTATCTGCGAAACCGCCTGCATGGTTATCTCCCGACCACAGTGGGGGCAGTGCGGGTGGCCCACCCGGGCGAAAAGCAGCCTCAAGTAGTCATAAACCTCGGTTACCGTACCCACCGTGGAGCGCGGGTTGCGGCTGGCCCCCTTTTGGTCAATGGATATGGCCGGGCTTAAGCCCTCTATGTGGTCGACATCCGGCTTCTCCATGCGGCCCAGGAACTGGCGGGCGTAGGCGGCCAACGACTCCATATAGCGGCGCTGCCCCTCCGCATAGATGGTATCGAAGGCCAGCGAACTCTTGCCCGAACCGGAGACGCCGGTGATAACCACCAGCTTGTCCCGGGGTATGGTGACGTCAATGTTCTTTAAATTGTGCTCGCGGGCGCCTTTAACGACAATATATTCCTGCTGCAAATATCCCTCCCAGTACACTCTATTTTACCACTATTTACACCTGCCTTTAAAGTTGCAGGAATGGAAACATGCCCCCGTTTTGGGCTATAATTAGCAGAGCTAAGGAATGCCCTTGAAAACTTTTCTGGGTATAGATGTCGGTTCCGTCACCACCAAGCTGGCCGTAATTGATAGCGCCGGCCGGTTGATGAGCCATGTCTACCGGCCGACACAGGGTAACCCAGCGGCAGCTCTGAAACTAGCGCTGGCCGAGCTTGAGGGCCGCCTGCCGGCCGGAGCCGAAATAGCCGGCGTGGCCGCCACCGGCAGCGCCCGCCGGTTGGCCGCAGACATCGCCGGCGCGGATATCGTTAAGAACGAGATCACCAGCCAGGCGGTGGCCGCCCTCTTTTTTAAGCCGTCTGTTAAGACGGTCATTGAGATAGGCGGCCAGGACAGCAAGATTATTCTCATCCGCGCCGGCCTGGCTACCGACTTCGCCATGAACACCATCTGTGCCGCCGGTACCGGCAGCTTCCTGGATCAGCAGGCGAGCCGGCTCAACCTGTGCTTTGATGAATTCAGCCACCTGGCTCTCATAAGCACACAGCCGGCATCTATAGATGCCGGCTGTACTGTTTTCGCCGAATCGGCTATGATAAGCAAGCAGCAGGCGGGCGTCTCCACCGAGGATATTGCCTGGGGCCTCTGCCGTACCCTGGCCGGCAACTATTTAAGCGATGTCGCCCGTGGCAAGGAGATAAGGCCACCGGTTGTCTTCCAGGGAGGGGTGGCCTTCAACAAGGGCATCGTCAGGGCACTGGAAGAAAAGCTCGGCGGCCCCGTCATCATACCGCCGCAGCCAGAGCTCACTGGTGCTATCGGCGCCGCCCTGCTGGTGCGCGACGATGTGGCAGCTAACAGGATTATAGATACCCACTTCAGGGGCTTTTCGGTTGGCCAGACCCCCCGGACACCGCAGCTTATGCGCCTGGAATTCCCGGCCATATACCTGGAGGATAGTGGATGAAGATAGCAGTTGACACCAGCGGGGGCGAGTTCGCTCCCCATGAGATAGTAAAAGGGGCCATCAAGGCCGCCCAGGAGTACAATGCGGACATCATCCTGGTGGGCAAGAAGTCCCTGCTTCATGTTCTGGCCGGCCGCCACCTGAACAAGCTGAACATCAGCATCGTCAACGCCAGCCAGACTATCGGCTTCCACGAGCACCCCGTAGAGGCGCTACGTAAGAAAACCAGGTCTTCAATAGCCATCGGCATCAAACTGCTCAAAGAGGGCAAGGCTTCCGCCTTTGTCTCCGCCGGCAACACCGGCGCCGTGCTGGCGGCCGCCTTCTTCGGCCTGGGCAAGATAGAGGGTGTAGAGCGTCCAGCGCTGGTCAGTGTCATCAAGCTCGTGCCCCAGTCACCGGTGCTGATGATTGACGCCGGTGCCAACGCCGATTGCCGGCCCAGCCACCTAGTGCAGTTTGCCCGGCTCGCCAACATCTACGCCCAGCACATCCTGGGTATAAAATCGCCCAAAATAGGCCTGCTCAGCAATGGCGAGGAGGAAGCAAAAGGCAACCGCCTCACCAAGGAGACACACCAGCTACTCAAGGAGCAGGCGGACTTGAACTTTATCGGCAACGTTGAGGGCCATGACCTGTCAACCAGAGCGGCTGATGTTATCGTTACCGACGGCTTCACCGGCAACATCGTCCTCAAGACGGTGGAAGGGCTGGGAGACTCGCTATTAAAAATGCGGCAGATAGGTCACGCCTTCAACAGCGCCTATCACCTACGCGGCCGTGCCCTGCTGGCCGATGTCGGCCTGGGCTCTCTGGTAAAGGGCATGGACTACCGGGAATACGGCGGCGCCTGCCTGTTGGGCGTCAAGGGCAATGTCATCGTCTCACACGGCCGCAGCCAGGCGGTGGCCATCAAGAACGCCATCGGCCTGGCCAGCCGCACCGCCGAGCAGGACATCTGCCGCCTGATTGCGGAGGCTCACAATGGCTAATGAATATGATGTCATCATCATCGGCGGCGGCCCCGCCGGGCTTTCCGCCGGCATCTACACCGCCCGGACACGGCTGAAAACCCTGCTCATTGAGAAGGGTATGATTGGCGGGAAGATGGCCGAAGCCGAGCTGATAGATAACTACCCCGGCTTCCCCGAAGGCATCAGCGGCCTCAAGCTGGCCGAGCTTATGCACCAGCAGGCGGTCAAGTACGACCTGGAGACGCTCTACGCCACCGTTGCTAGCGTCACTGTCAGGGATGGCACGAAGCTGGTCAAGACGGATCAGGGCGACTTCACTGCCAGTTCGGTTATCATTACCGGCGGCTCGGAGCGGCAGCGGCTTAACGTCCCCGGCGAAAAGAAGCTCACCGGCCGTGGGGTATCCTACTGCGCCAACTGCGATGCCCCCTTTTTCCAGGACCAACCGGTAGCTGTCGTCGGCGGCGGCAACGTGGCCATCTCGGAGGCCCTGCACCTCACCAAGTTTACCTCCAAAATAAGCGTCATTCACCGCCGCGACCAGCTAAGAGCCACCGAGGCCCTCCAGGAGAAGGCGTTCGCCGAGCCCAGGATAAAGTTCGTCCTGGATACGGTTGTGGAGGCCATTGAGGGTAATGAAACACTGGAGAGTCTCAAGCTGCGCCAGGTAAAGACGGGCAATATCTCTCACCTGAAGGTTAAAGGGGTTTTTATCTCCGTCGGCCTGATGCCCAACACGGATTACCTCAGAGACCTCCTCCCCCTGGACAAGCATGGCAACATCATCACCAACGAGAAAATGGAGACCGAAATACCCGGCATTTTTGCCGCCGGCGATATACGCCGCAACTCAATCCGCCAGGCCATAGCCGCCAGTGGCGACGGCGCTGTCGCCGCCATTTACGCCAAACAATTCATCAGCGAATAGCTTTTATCTCCCGGTAGACTAAAGTATAATGAATGGAGAATAGTATGAAGATTGCCTTTTTGGAAGACGTACCCAATGTAGCCAAGGCCGGCGATATAAAAGAGGTTACCGACGGCTACGCCCGTAACTACCTCCTGCCCCAAAAGCTGGGTATCCTGGCCAGCGCCGGTATCGCCAGCACGATAGAGGCGCAACGCAATTCCCGGTCCCGAAAAGAGGCCCGACGGGAAGCAGACCTAGCCGCCCTCGGACAGAAGCTGGAGGGCACAGAGATCAAGCTTGAGGCCAAGGCCGGCAGCAAAGACCGTCTCTACGGCGCCATAACCGCATCCGAGATAGCCGCCCAGCTTGAGAGCCAGGCCGGTATCAGCATAGATAAGAAGAAGGTAGAGCTCAGTGAGCCCATCCGCAAACTGGGCACCCACCAGCTTAGCATCAAGCTGGGCCATGAGATAACGCCCAAAATAACGGTTACGGTATCCGCCAAGGAGGCTGAATAGCTTGCCGGAGCAGAAGATGCAGCCCCATGATGTGGATGCCGAGGAGGCCGTCAACGGCTCCTTGCTGATTGACGGCAAGGCCATCTACGACGTGGCCGTTCTTCTTCAACCGGTGGACTTTTACAGCCAGCAGAACGGCTGGATTTACGGCGCCTGCCTGGCTCTCTACCAACGCAACGAGGCCATCAACCAGATTACCCTGGCCCAGGAACTAGAGCGTCAGGGCCGGCTGGAGATCTGCGGCGGAACCGCCTACCTGAGCCACCTGGTATCGGTGGTGCCCACCTCGCTGGATATCGTGCACTTCGCCAGAATCGTCTATCGCCTCTCCGTAATGCGCCAGCTCATCACCGCCGCCGATAAGATTTCCGGCATAGGCTACCAGGCGGAACCGGATGTCCCCTCGGCCATCAGCAAGGCCGAGGACATCCTCTACCGGCTGCGCCATGAGCGGGGCTCGCTGGACTTCGTCCATATCAAGCAAGTGCTTGATAAGTACTTCGAGGTACCGGCCGCACCTGGATCCGAGGGCTACGAACCGATACCACACACCCTGTCCGGACTCACCGGTCTGGACGATTTCCTGGGGGGCTTTCAGCGCTCCGACCTGATTATCCTGGCCGGCCGGCCCTCAATGGGCAAGACCAGTCTTGCTCTTTCCGTGGCCAGGAACGCCGCCATCCAACAGCAAGCCTGCGTCGCCCTGTTCAGCCTGGAGATGTCCAAAGAGGCGTTGGTGCAGCGTTTGCTCTCCAGTGAGGCCAGGGTCAATTCCAGGCACATCCGCCTGGGCCTGAACACGGAAGAGGAAGAGCGGCGGATTATGGAGGCCACCGGCCTCCTCTCCGAAACGCCGATATACATTGACGATTTCCCGCAGATGAAGGTTGCCGATATGAGAAGCAAGGCGCGGCGCCTCCACTATGAGCGCGGTATAGACCTGATTATCGTTGACTACCTGCAATTGATACAGGGCGAGAGTGGTGGCCGTGAAAACAGGGTGCAGGAGATAAGCTACATCTCCCACTCACTCAAGGCACTGGCCCGGGAGCTAAACGTGCCGGTGATAGCCGTCTCCCAGCTCAGCCGGGCGGTAGAGTGGCGCGCCTCCCACCGACCGCAACTCTCTGACCTCCGCGATAGCGGCTCTATTGAGCAGGATGCCGATGTCGTCATATTCATCTACCGTGATGAGATTTACTACCCCACCGTGGAGGAATGGGAAAAAGACCATCCCGATGAAGATTACCCCAAGGAAATCGCCGATATTATCATCGCCAAGCACAGGAACGGCCCCATCGGCCAGATAAAGACACGCTTCAGGCAGAGCCTGACCAAGTTTGAAAACCTGGAAAATGTCTCTACTTCGGAGCCCAGTCTGCTATGACGCCGTTTGATGGTTTCCCTGCCCGGATGCAATTTACCCGGATACCCAATGTCTTCTTCAGCCGGCTGTTACCCCGGATAGACGACATCGCCGAGCTAAAGGTAACCCTCTTTGTCCTGGCCCGGCTTTACACCAAAAAAGGTCACCCCCGCTTCGTCAGCCTGGCCGAGTTGGCCGATGACCCGGCGCTGGGTGAGAGCCTGGGCAAGGCCACCCCCGCTGTCCTCGGCAAGGCGCTTGAGGCCGCCGCCATGCGGGGCACATTCCTCCACCTGGCTCTGGACAGGGACGGCCAGCGTTACGATATCTACCTCCTTAACGCAGCCGCCGAGCGCCAGGCCATTGCGGATATACAGAGCGGCCGCACAGAGCTACCGGGGCTCAAAGCCAGGCCCATAACTGAAGGCCCGGCGGTAGAAGTCCCGGATATATTCAGCCTCTATGAAGAGAACATCGGCCTGCTGACGCCGATGGTAGCCGAGGAGCTGAAAGAGTTGGAGATACTCTACCCCCCGAGTTGGTTCAAAGAGGCCGTTAAAGAGGCCGTCAGCCTGAATAAGAGAAGCCTGAGATACATAATTCGTATCCTGGAGAGCTGGGCCAGGGAAGGCAAGGGCCGTGGAACACATAAGCCAGATTCTGAAAAAGGGAAAGACAAGTACGCCGACCAAAAATTCGGCCATATCGTCCGGCGCTAAAGTGTCCCCCAAGCCGGATCCTGAGGCCGTCTGCCCCGTCTGCAAAGGGGCCCGGTTTGTCCACCCCACCCTGCCATCGGGCAAGCCGGACTTCGGCAAGGTGGTCGCCTGCAGCTGCGTCGGCGAGGAGGACGGTGAAGAGCGTCAATCCCGGCTGGAGCACTACAGCGGCCTGGGGGCACTTCGCCGCCTCACCTTTGACAACCTGATACCCCAGGGCCGCAGCGGTCACGCCGCCGACCAGGAGATGTTCAACCAGGCTTATCAGGCAGCCAAGGCCTTCGCCGCCGCCGCCAAGGGCTGGCTCATCCTTTCCGGCCCCAGCGGCAGCGGCAAGACACACCTGGCGGCGGCCATCGCCGGTGAGCGCCTTAACAATGGCCTCCCCACCCTCTACCGGGTCACCGCCGACCTCCTGGACGAGCTGCGCTCCACTTACAACCCGGAAACGGAACTGCCCTACAGCCAGTCCTTTGAACAGGTACGCAACGCGCCGCTGCTCGTCCTAGACGACCTGGGCGCCCAGTCAAGCACCCCCTGGGCTATTGAAAAACTGGACCAGCTGCTTACCTACCGCGCCGGCCAGGAACTGCCGACAGTCATTACCCTAAGCGCCCCGCTGGACCAGTTCGACGACAGGATGCGCAACCGCCTGACCGACCCCGGGCTGGCCCACCTCTACCGGCTCAAGGAGAAACAGTCCGGCGGCCTGGACAACGCCTGGGGGCCGGGCCTGGAACTGCAAAAGAGCATGACCTTCGACAAGTTTGACTGGCGGCGGGTAAACCTGACGTCGGAGCAGCGCCAGAACCTGGAGCAGGCCTTCCGCCTGGCTCTGGAATACGCCAAATCCCCCGAAGGCTGGCTGGTGTTGCAGGGCGTCACCGGCAGTGGCAAGACGCACCTGGCTGCAGCCATCGTCAACCACCGCTACCAGGCGGGCGAGTTTGCCCTTTTCGTGGTCGTGCCGGAGTTCCTGGATCACCTGCGCTCCACCTTCAGCCCGGAGAGCAAGGTATCCTACGACCAGCTCTTTGAGAAGGTAAAGACCACCCCGCTACTGGTATTTGATGACTTCGGCGAGCAGGCCAGTACGCCCTGGGCTAAGGAGAAACTCTACCAGGTTATCAACTACCGCTACAACGCCCAGTTGCCGACGGTAATCACCACCCGGCGCTCCCTTGATGAGATAGACGACCCCGTCGGCTCCCGCTTCGTCGACCCCAAAATGAGCGTCGCCTTCACCATCATCGTCCCGGACTACCGCGGCGACCTGCACTCAGGCAAAGCTGTCCCCAGGCCGCACCGCCGCAAGGGAAGGGCTTAAAACAAGTGGAGAATCATCCTGTTCTGGTGCTCAACCAGAGCTACGAGCCACTCAATATCTGCCGCGTCCGGCGGGCCATTCCGCTATTGGACCAGGGCAAGGCCGAGATGCTGGAAAACGGGCGGGGTTTCATCCATACCGTCAGAGCCAGTTTCGCCATTCCTTCCGTTATTCGGCTGGACTATGTTGTGCGGCGGCCCCGACAGCGCCAGAGGATGACCCGCCTGGAAATATTCAACCGTGACAGTTACACCTGTCAGTACTGCGGACAGGAGAGCAACCAGCTGACCCTGGACCATGTCTCGCCCCGCCACCAGGGCGGACAGCACACCTGGGAAAACGTGGTTAGTGCCTGCGCCCGCTGTAACCGCCGCAAGGCCGGCCACACGCCGAAGCAGGCCGGTATGAAGCTAAAGCGGCTTCCCGGCCCACCCAAGGACAGCTACAACTTCAATATTCCCCATAAATACAGGTCTACGAAGACGGAGTGGCGGAAATACCTGCCCGGCTAAACGCGGCGCCTTCTTCTCCGTGGGGGACGGCCACCGCTCTGATTGGCCCTGGATGAAGCCTTATTTTCGATGTTAATCTCAGCCAGTGGCAGCTCTACCTTTTCGCCACTGGCAAGCTCAATCTTCACCTTCTCCTCCAGTGGGTTGCCACCAATAACAATCGCTTTTCCCATAGGCGTATCCACCTGGTCTCCCTCGCGCGGCATCTTTGCCCTCTGTTCGCGGTACTGCTCGTACTCGTAGTCCAGGCAGCAAAGCAGGCGGCCGCAGACACCAGAAATCTTGGCCGGGTTCAGGGGCAGGTTCTGCTCCTTGGCCATCTTAATGGATACCGGCCCGAACTCACTCAAAAAGCCGGAACAGCACAGGCCGCGGCCGCAGCGGCCGAAGCCGCCCATCAACTTGGCCTCATCCCGGGGTCCAACCTGCCTGAGCTCCACCCGCAGCCGGAGACGACGGCTCAGTTCACGCACCAGCTCCCGGAAGTCTATCCGGCCCTCAGCGCTGAAATAGATAGTAAGGCGGTTGCCTTCCAGATTATGCTCAGCGGAGATGAGTTTCATCGGTAGTTCCAGCTTCTCCACAACCTGGGTGCTCTCGCTAAGTGCCTGCGGCTCCCTGTCCCTTAACTGCCGGGCCTGCTCCATATCCTCTTCATCTGCCCTGCGCAGCACCGGCTTGAGCGGTTGGGTTATTTCGTCATCGGCTATCTGAGTGGGGGCGATAACAACCTGTCCCATCTCATGGCCCCGGCTCGTCTCCACGACGACGCTTTCCCCCACGCTGAGTTCAAAATCTCCGGGGTCAAAGTAATATATCCGCCCGGCCGGCTTGTAACGTATGCCAACTATATCAGCCATAGCTTTCCTCTAATTCCCCTCTCCCCAGGGGCACCTGGAGCATCAACAGCTCCAGCGCCAGACGGGCGTTGGCGTTGCTCCGCAGCCCCTGCTGGGTCTTCAATATGCTATTGATAGTATCCCTTATTTCCTCTAGGCTGTAGCCATCGGCCCGCCGGGCCAGCTCAGCTTCAATGTCTGTATTGGTGACGGCCTCCTTCAGGCCCAGCCTGATGAGCATCAGGTCGTGCCAGAAGACAGTCCAGAGGTCCAGGACATCAAATACCCCCTGACGCTTCCGGCCAAATCCGGCTGCCAGCCGGGCGGCGTAGCTGAAACGCTCCTCATAGTCTCCCTCCAGGGCGGCCCGCAGGCTTTCCATCCTCTCAGCGCGCTGCTCCATAAGGGTACTATCGCCGGCGGCGGTGATGGCCCAACCGGGCCGCCCCCGGCTCAACCGGGCCAGCAGCCCGGCCTGCGGCGGTTGCAGTTCCAGCTTATCAATTAGATAGGCCTCTATTACGGAGGCTAGGGCCGGCCTTAGCTCCAGCCGTTGGCAGCGGGAGACAACCGTCGCCGGTAGTAGTTCTTCATCCACCGCCAGCAGAACAAATACCACCCTGTCCACCGGCTCCTCAAGTGTTTTCAGAAAGCAGTTGGCCGCCTCTGTAGATAAAAGCTCCGCCCCGTCAACGATAAATACCCTGCAGATGCCCTCAAAGGGAGACAGGTTGGCGTCATGCTGCAGCCGCCGCACCCGGTCAATGCCAATCTCCGTACGGTTGCCCTCAGCATCGGAGGCCAGGTCTATCACTTCCACATCAGGGTGCTTCCGGGTGGCTATGCGCTGGCAGGAGGAACACTGGCCGCAGGGGGATTCCTCAGAGGGGCAGTTTAAGGCCTGGGCCAGGCTTATGGCCAGGGTCATTTTGCCGATTCCGGGCGGGCCGGTAAAAAGGTAGCTACGGGCAGCCGTGCCTGTGCCCAGATTGCGCTTAAGCTGAAGCACCGCCCTGTCCTGCCCGATTAGCTGCCACATAGTTTCAAAGATACCCGCTATCAGACCAGGTCGCACCTGGTCAGGTCTGCGAAGGTCTCCCGGCGGCGGATAAGGCGCGCCTTGCCCTCGTTCACCATCACCACCGCCGGCCTGAGGGAGGCGTTGTAGTTGCTGGCCATTGACAGACAGTAGGCACCGCAATCTGCCACGGCGATAATGTCCCCAGCGACCACGGGGGGTAGGTCAATATCGCTCATCAGGATATCGCCGGACTCACAATAGCGGCCGGCTATGGTAACCCGACCTGCTTCCTTCTCCTTCATTTTGTTGGCCAACACAGCCTCATAACGGGCGCCGTAGAGGACCGGCCTTATGTTATCGGCCATACCGCCGTCGACAGAAACATAGCGCCTGATGCCGGGTATTTCCTTTATGACACCGACGCTATACAGCGCTACCCCGGCCTGAGCTACTATGGCCCGGCCCGGTTCAATGGTCAGCGATGGCGGCGCCATCTTCAGCTGGCGGCACTTTCCCGTCAGTGTGCTGACTATTGCCTCGGCAAAGGCAGCAACCGGCGGCGCCGGTGTTGCCTCCACATACTGCACCGGGAAGCCGCCGCCTATATCCAATTCCTCTAGCTCAAGGCCGTACTTGGCCGCCATATCGGCGGCAAACTCCAGTACTACCTCAATGGCTTCCTGGTAGGGCTGAGGCTCGTATATAAGCGACCCCAGGTGGAAATGGAAACCGACCAGGTTAAGACTGGGCGCCTGCATGGCCCGAGCCACCGCCTCGGCGGCGTTAAAAAGGGGAAAGCCGAACTTGGTGTCTACCTTGCCGGTGGTAATATGCTCATGGGTGTGCGGGTCAACACCGGGCGTCAGGCGCAGCATCACATCCGGTATTCGCCCGCACTCATCGGCTACATCGGCCAGCATACCAAGCTCGTCATAGTTATCTATTACTATGCGCCCGATATGCTGTTTTAACGCCAGCTTTAGCTCGTCGGCAGACTTGTTGCTACCGTGAAAATAGACCGTATCCATGGGAAACCCGGCCGACTCGGCAATAGCCATCTCCCCGGCGGAGACCACATCCAGCCCCAGCCCCTCTTCCTTGATGACCGTCGCCAGCGCCCGGTTGAGAAAGGCCTTGCCGGCGTAGACAGCAGAGGTATCGGCGTAACGCCGGCCAAACTCGGCGCGGAACTCCCGGCAACGGCGGCGTATGGTGGCCTCGTCAAAGAGATAAAGGGGCGTGCCGTACTCTGTGGCCAGTTCTACCGTATCACATCCGCCAACAGATAAACGGCCCCGGCTGTTTACCTCAGCGGTAAGAGAAAAAAGGGAAAGTCTGGAAGTCATTACCTTTAAATGATACCAGTGCCGCCCCGCCCAAGTCAATTTAACGAGGTGGCCGATGAGCCCGAAAACGCCTTTACAGGCTGCCTCTCCTGGGCTAGAATAAACAACCGTCGTGGGAGGTATATATGATTAAGGCTGTCTTCTTTGACCTCTACCAGACCCTGGTGGGCTATAACCCGCCCAGAGAGGAGATCGGCGCCAGGGTACTCCGGGATTTCGGCATTGAGATAAAGCCGGAGGAGTTGAGCCGGCCAATGACCGTCGCCGACGAGTACTTCATTACTGAGAACGCCCGCTCGCCTATAAGACAGCGCTCGCCGGAAGATAGAGCAGCCGCTTTCACCCGCTACCAGGCGTTGATGCTCAAGGAAGCCGGCGTAAAATCCTCCCCAAAGCTTATTGCGACCATAATAGACAAGTGGCGTAATTCAAGCTTCAAGCTGGTGCTTTTTGACGATGTTACCCCGGTGCTGGTCAGTCTCAAACAGCGGGGGTTGGTGCTGGGGCTTATCTCCAACGTAGACAGTGACATCACGCCAATCCTCAAGGATCTGGGGCTGGCCCCGCTGATGGATGTGGTTGCCACCTCACTGGATACAGGTCACACCAAGCCGCAGCCGGAGATTTTCCGGGAGGCGGTGACTCGGGCCGGCGTGAAGGCCGGTGAGGCCCTCTTCGTCGGCGACCAGTATCAGATTGATGTGCTTGGCGCCGAGAAGGCCGGCCTGAAAGGGCTCCTCCTTGACCGCGGCGGCCATTTTAAGGGGGTGGGTGACTGCCCTTATATCCGCAATCTTAACCAGCTAGATGAACATCTGCCCCGGTAAACTACGGAGGTCAAAATGAAAATCACCAGTACTGCCTTCCGTGACGGCGAAAGTATAGCCGCCCTTTACACCTGCGAGGGGCAAAATATCTCACCACCGCTTGCCTGGAGAGATGTCCCCCAAGGGACGAAGTCCCTGGCCCTCATAATGGACGACCCTGATGCCCCATCCGGTATCTTCACCCACTGGGTAGTATTCAACATCCCGGCGGCAAGCCTGAACCTGCCGGCTGCGGCCAAATCGGCCAACCTGCCCGCCGCTACCCTTCAGGGCCGCAACAGCTACGGCACCAGCGCCTACGGTGGACCCTGCCCGCCGCCAGGCAGCCCCCATCACTACCGTTTTACCCTGTATGCCCTGGGCCAGTCCGTTGCGCTGACCGCCGGCGTCACCAGGGAGCAGCTGCTAAGCGCCGCTAGAAGCCACATCCTGGCCCAGGCCCGGCTGGTCGGCCTCTATCAACGTTAACCGGGCGAA
>DAOUZU010000033.1 GCA_030665535.1 Dehalococcoidia bacterium | reverse complement strand
TTGACCAGTGCCGTATAGACGCCGTACCTTGCGGACACCAGGTCCCGCAGGGGAACGTCTTCCCAGCCGGGCAGATTGGGAGAGACGGTTATCAGCCCCCTGGCTGAATCTATTATACCGGCGGCGGCCAGGCCGATAGCGGCTATATCCGAAGCCTCCCGCCGGGACTTCTGCAGCAGTCGGTCAACGGCCATAAAAAGGCTCCCGTTTATCTCCTGCGACCCGTTACCGGCCGGCGTAGGCGCAAGCTCACTGTCCAGCACCTCGTACCCGGCCGAAACCAGGGCGGCCAGTATCTTGGTGCCGCCGATGTCCAGGGCCACTACCGGCCGCTCGTCTTTTCCCGCCTGTTCCATTGTTGGCCGATTATAACCCTGGGGCCGGGTTGACGCAAGACAGGCTTATTGCTAGATTTAGCCAATGGCTTCTGTATTCAACGACCTGGAAACAATCAAAAGGGCGCTGGAGCGGCCCCGTTTCGGGCTGATGACGGATGTGGACGGCACCATCAGCCCCACCGCGCCGACACCGGCTCAGGCCGCCGTATCCCCGGCGAACCGCCGCTACCTGGCCCGGCTTACCCCACGGCTGGCCCTGGCGGCCGCCGTTTCCGGACGGGCGGTGGCCGATGTGCGGCGGCTGGTCGGCATCGACGGGGTGGTCTACGTCGGCAATCATGGCCTGGAGCACTGGGCGGGCGGGCGGGCCGAACTGGCCAGGGGCGCCGAGGGTTATCCGGCTATCATTCAAGAGGTGACCGACGAGCTGGGCCGAGAGCTACAAGAAGCGGGCATTATCATAGAGAACAAGGGGGTTTCCGCCTCTATCCACTACCGCCTTAGCCCCGACCCCGACGCCACCGGCAAAAGGGTTATGGCCGCCATCAACGCTTCGGCACAGGCCGGCCGGCTGCGCATCATACCGGGCCGCCGGGCGGTTAACCTGCTGCCACCCCTGGCCATAGATAAAGGCACTGCCGTGCGGGACTTGATTGCAAGGTATAACCTGAGCGGCGGCGTCTACATCGGTGATGAAACCACGGATATCGACGCCTTCAAGGCCATACACGAAGCCAACCGGCGGCGGGACTTCCTGGGTTTTGCCCTGGCCGTGTTAAGCCGGGAGGCGCCGCCGGCAGTGGTCGAGGAGGCCGATTTCACCCTGGACGGCACCGATGAAGTGGCCCGCTTCCTGGAGTGGCTGTGGCGCCAGGTGTCTAAGTAAGGCGGCTGGCATCATCAAGCAAGCAGTAGAGCCAGTTGCTCAAGTCCTCTTTCGCAATAGATTTTTTCAGGGCCCGGGCACGCCGCTTCTTCTCCGCCGCCGGCATTGTCAGCGCCGTATAAAGGGATTGAACCGTGCCCTCCAGGTCGGCGGGGGCCACCGTTAGCGCATACTCCCCCAACTGCTCATGGGCTCCTACCGTCTCCGAAAGCACCAGCACGCCGTCACGTTCGTTGACCGTCGGCCCCTCCTTGGCGATGAGGTTCATACCGTCAATAACGGCGTTCACCAGCAGCACATCGTAGAGGCGCATACCCGCCAGGGCCTGGATGTAGTCGTTCTCAAAGAAGACCTCAATGGGCTTCCAATCGGCGGTGCCGTGCCTGGCATTTATCTCCTCGACAAGCTGAAAGGTGTCCTGGTTGTAGCGCTGGTAGGGCTTTAAGTGGGTGCGGCTGGGGACGAGGAAGGCGATGAACTTAAGCCGGCCCCGGAACTGCGGGTAGCGCTCCAGTAGCATGTCAAAGGCCCTGAAGCCGCGGATGATGTTCTTGGAAGGCTCGGCTCGGTCCACGCGGACGATTGTCTGCTGGCCGCAGAGCGGCTTGAGCTTATCCTCGTATTCCTTGAACCGGGCGGTGGCGGTCGTCTCCCTGATACCGGCCACATCCACCGAAACCGGATAGGACTTGACCCGCGTTATATGGTCTTTAACGGTGACCGTGTTCTGGCTGTAGTCCGCAGTGGCTCCTTCCAGAAGCTCCTGGCAGCAGAAGAGAAAGCTGTGGACGTCTCCCAGGGTCTGCAAGCCGACGATATCGGCGCGGCACAAACTTCCGATAATGGCCTGGTGCATAAAGCGAGGCAGCACCTGCCAGTAGCGCGGTGACGGCCAGGGGATGTGGATGAAGTGCTGGATGGGCAGCTGGGGTAGCTGGCGTTTTATATAGTCGCTGACCAGGTAGAGGTGATAGTCGTTAATTATCACCACAGGCGGCAATTCGCTGGCGGCCGCTTCGTCAATAACGGCCTGGGCGAAGGCCTGGTTTACCGGAACGTAGCCGTCCTGCCAGGCATCGTAGATAATGTGGTCTATGTTGGGCGTCCGTGACAGGTTCCACATGTAGTGCTGCAGGAACCACAGGAGCGGGTTGGAGAAGACACTGTAATACTTGTGGTAGGTGCTCCGGGGGTTGACCACGAAACGCAGCCGCAGGTTCTCATTATCCGGCCCGCTGAAGCTGCCCCCTTGGGCCAATTCAACCGCCTTCCTGTCTCCTTCCCGCATAGCGCTGGCTATCCAGTTAAGCCGGACATACTGGCTTAAGCCCTCCAGGGCGGTAACCACGCCGCCGCTGCCGCGGCGGGGGCGGAGCTCGCCCTTTTCATCCAGGAAGTACTCCACCGGCCCGCGGTTGGAGGCCAGAATCAGCCGCCGGTCTGCCAGTTTGCTGAGGCAAAGCTCCTCAAGGCGGCTGTTGGAACGGCTGCTCGCTTTCATCTCTCCACCCTCATTACAGCCTGACCCTAGCACCGCCGCAGCGGCCTGTCAAACCCTGGAAATTCCCCGGTCAGGCAGATAGAAAACTACGCCCGCCGGCTTAGCTCGGCGACAAGTATGTTGACGGCCAGCTCACCGTTGTATCTACCCGTCTTGATGGCAAGGTCGGTCTCCAGGAGCCTGGTGTAGATTTCTTTGAGCCGCGCTATAGAGTAGCCGGCCGCCTGGTTGAGCGTTTTGCGCCAGACAAAGTCATGGGTCAAGCCCAGCTTCTCCTGAATCTCCCGCTCCGGCAGGCCCCGCCGAGAAAACACCTTGGCCCGCAGTATCAGGCGGACCTGCCGCGTCAGCATATACAGCAGGTAGCTGGGGGTACCGCCGGCCTGTAAAAGCTGCCCTAGGGCCTTCTGGGCCGCCTTGACCTTGAATTCCAGGATGGCATCCACCATAGCGAAAACCGTGGCCTGCTGGCTGTAGCCGACGACCCGCTTAACCATCTCCTCATCAATGGTATCCCCGGAGGCGTAAAGGGACAGCTTGCTCACCTCGCCGGCCATAATCCACAGGTTGCCGCCCACCAGCTGGGCCAGTAGCTTTACCGCCCCGGTGGTTATCCGGCCCCCCTCCCCTTTTACCCGCTTCTCAATCCAGCGGTTGAGGCTGTCCCGCCTTAACTTGGGGAATGACTTAACCTCGGCCCGGGGGGCCAGCTCCCGGTACAGCTTATTGCCGGCGGCGCCGGCGGCGTCCGCCAGGACTACTATGGAGCTTGGAGGAAGATTCTCCAGGCATTGGCTGAAGGCGGCATAACCGTTCTCTTTTACAGCCGCTTTGCCTTTGCCGGCACCAGGTCTGCCCTTCGGCTCAAAGCGCTCCAGCAGTCCGTTAACTATAATCAGCCGCTTTTCGGCCAGAAAGGGCATCGCCCCGGCGGCGGCGCCAAGCTGCTCCGGGGTCACCTGCTGGCCGTCAAATATGGTGGTATTGGCCTCAAGGACAGACTCATCACCCAGACCCTTTCTGGCCCGACTGAGCCATTCGCCTATGGAGAAATCATCCGGTCCCAGGAGTATATAAAGCAATATTTTACCCCCTTACGGCCCTCTATTCTACCATAAGCCGGAGACAGGCTATTGAACATTGGCGCTGCAAGGCGTAGAATTATCTGCGAAATCAAACCAAGCAACCAGCCGGCCGCAGAGGCCGCCAGAAGGAGAAGGGAATGTCGGAGCAGATAAACAGCGAGCTGAAAAAACTGATGGACATCGCCCATGACCTAGAGCTGTCAGTTGATTTAAGAAGCAAAGCCATCGAGCAAATAGGCAAGATCGGTACCCACGATGCACTTCTCGCCCTGCTGGATACCGCTGCCAACGAGCACTCCACCATTGACGAGAGAGATTTGGCCCTGAAGTACGCCAGGGAGATAATCAAGTCCAGCCGGTAAAAATCTTAAAGCGCTGAGGCACAGAGCATGAGCCTTGCCATCGGCATCATCGGGCTGGCCCAGAGCGGCAAGACCACCGTTTTTAACGCCCTCACCGGGGGTCACAGCGGCAGCGTCGGCCAGCGGCGGGAGGCAGCCCACATGGGTGTTTCCCACGTGCCGGAGCCGCGCCTTGGGCAGCTGGCCGAAATATTCAAGCCGAAGAAAATTATCCCTGCCGAGGTCAAGTATATTGATATCGGCGCCTCGGTAAAGAGCCTGGCCCAGGACATCGCTATCAGCGGCGAGTTGCTTTCTCACCTTTCCAGCGCCGACGCCCTTATAAATGTCGTCCGCACCTTCCCCAGGGCAAGTATACCCCACCCCGGCGGAACTATTGACGCCGGGCGGGATATAACCACAATGAACCTGGAGCTGGCCTTCTCCGACCTGGCCATAATAGAGCGGCGGTTGAAGAAGATTGAGGCAGGTTTGAAAGGGATTCCCCACGCCGAGCACCACGTCCTTGACCGGGAGCGTGACCTGCTAACCAGGATAAAGGCCGACCTGGAGAGGGAAATCCCCATACGGCAGCAGAGCCT
Organism: Dehalococcoidia bacterium; assembly: GCA_030665535.1. Taxonomy (GTDB): domain Bacteria; phylum Chloroflexota; class Dehalococcoidia; order Dehalococcoidales; family JAUXAE01; genus JAUXAE01. The sequence goes on along the minus strand of DAOUZU010000033.1, from coordinate 4,702 downwards.
CACCGCCGATGAAACCAGGAACATTGCCAGCTACCAGTTCCTCAGCGCCAAGCTGATGCTGGTCATTCTCAACCTGGGAGAGGAGCAGATTGACCAGGCTAAAATAATGGAAACCGAACTAAGCGATAGATACGCCGGGCCGGGGTGGTGTATCACCAGCCTTTGCGCCCAGCTGGAGCTGGAGATGGCCAGCCTGGATAGCGCCACCGCCGCCGAGTTCCGCGCCGGTTTCGGCCTGGCAGAGCCGGGGCTGGAGCGAATAATAAGGCTTTCTTATGAGTTTCTGGGCCTAGTGACATTCTTCACCATCGTTTCCGGTGAGTTCCGCGCCTGGTCTGTGCCCGCCGGCACCAGCGCCCTCACGGCGGCCGGTAAAATACACTCGGATATGGAGCGGGGCTTCATCCGCGCCGAGGTGGTAAGTTGCTCCGACCTGTTAAAAAGCGGCGGCTTGGCCGGCGCTCGCCAGCACGGCCTCCTGAGGCTTGAGGGCAAGAAGTATATCGTCCAGGACGGCGATATCATAACTTTCCTCTTTAACATCTAGGGCCGGTTGACCAATATATAAAGGATTACTATAATTATATTCTGAGACTGCACAGACATCCCTGCACTGGAAAGCGAGGAAAGAGCATGAGAGCCGATCAGGAGACCAAAGAGGCAGTTAACAAGATACTGGAGAAGATGGCCCAGGCGATAACCGCCAAAGACATCACCGCCTATATGAGGCTGTTCGCCAAGGACCCCAACATGCTGACCGTCGGCCTGGAAGAGGCTGAGATGAGCATCGGCGCAAACCAACTACAGACGCGGATGCAGGAGACCTTTAAGGAGGCGGAGACCATCTCCTTAAAGTACGGCTGGACGACCGTAAAGGGCAACGGCCCCGTCGCCTGGGTGGCCTCGCATCCTACCTACAACATCAAGAAGAAGGGCCAGGAGGCGCTCAGCCTTTCCACCAGGCTCACCGGTATTCTGGAGAAGATAGACGGCAACTGGCTGTGGGTGCAGATGCACTTCTCCATGGCCCGCAATATCCATGAGGCCGTCGCCGATGCCTTTAAGAAGATAGAGGCAGACAAAGCCAAGGAGGCTGAAGCAGCCCAGGCTGCCGAGGCCGAAGGGGAAGAGGCGGCGCCACCTGCCGAGGCCGGGAAAGAAGAAGAACCGGCCGAAGAAGAGGCACCGGCCAAAGAGGAAGAGACGGGCGGCTTCTACGAGCTGCCGTAGTAGCTACTCTCCCCGTAAATACTTATCTATATCGGCGGCGGCCTTCTTGGCGGCGCCCATGGCGCTTATCACCGTGGCCGAGCCGGTGATGATATCACCACCGGCCCAGATACCCTCCCTGGTGGTGCGGCCCGTAGCTTCACCGGCCACCACGGTACCTTTCCTGGTGACCTCAAGGCCGGTTGTGGTGGTGGCCACCAGGGGATTGGGCGTGGTGCCCAGGGCCACTATGGCCACGTCCGCATCCAGGCTAAACTCGCTGCCCGGCTTAACCACCGGCCGGCGCCGGCCGTCGGCATCCGGCTCACCGAGCTCCGTATCATAGCACTCCACAGCCATCACCCGGCTAAGCTCATCGCCCTTAAACCGCTTGGGCTGCGTCAGGAAACGGATTTTGATGCCCTCCTCCAGGGCGTTGTCTATCTCCTCGCGGCGGGCCGGTATCTCCTTCGGAGAACGCCGGTAAACAACGGTGATATCCCCGGCGCCGAGGCGGAGGGCGCTGCGGGCGGCGTCCATAGCGACATTGCCACCGCCGATAACCACCACCCGGTGGCCCACCCTCACCGGTGTATCGTACTCGGGGAAACGATAGGCCTTCATTAGATTGATGCGGGTTAAAAACTCGTTGGCCGAATAGACCCCGCTTAAGCTCTCACCGGGTATGTTCATAAACAAGGGCAGCCCGGCGCCGGTTCCCAGGAAGACGGCTTGATAGCCGCCAGCCAGCAACTCGTCTACGGTTACCAGCTTACCGACGACGGAGTTAAGCTCAAGCTTCACCCCCAGGGAGAGGACATAATACACCTCCTCCTGGACGATTGCCTTGGGCAGTCTGAACTCGGGGATGCCGTAGCTGAGCACACCGCCGGCCAGATGCAGAGACTCAAAGATGGTCACCTCGTGTCCCCGCCGCGCCATCTCGGCAGCAGCGGTAAGCCCAGCCGGCCCGGAGCCGATGACTGCCACCTTCCCGCCGGAAGGCGGTTTCGCCACTCTCGGCTGGACAACCCGGCCGGGGTGGACCCGTTCCCAGTCTGCCACGTAGCGCTCTAGACGGCCGATGGCAATGGGCGCCCCTTTCCTGTCCAGGACGCAGGCGGCCTCGCACTGCGTCTCCTGGGGGCAGACGCGGCCGCAGATGCCGGGCAGGTTGTTGGTCTTCTTGATGACTCTAACCGCCTGCGGTATATCATTTTCCTTTATGGCTCGGATGAACTCGGGTATGTCGATATCCACCGGGCAGCCAGCGACGCAATTACGCTTGGGGCACTCAATGCAGCGGCCGGCTTCGGCCTGGGCCTGCTTGAGGTTGTAGCCCAGGGCCACCTCGCCGAAGTTGCCGGCCCGCTCCCCAAGCTCCTGCTTGGGTATGGGTATCCGGTTCAAATCAAGCCTGGACATCCGCTTTTAACCTTCATCTCCGCCACAGGACTGGCTGCCATGCTGGCAGCGCCAGCGGTCAAGAGAGAGCCTCTCCTCGTCAACGTAGGTTTTCTGGCGGGCGATGAAAAGGTCCCAGTCCACCTGGTGGCCGTCGAAATCGGGGCCGTCAATGCAGGCGAACCGGGTTACCCCGCCGACCGAAACACGGCAGACACCGCACATGCCGATTCCGTCGACCATTATCGGGTTCAAGCTGACGATGGTCTTGACGTTAAAAGGCTGCGTCGTCCGGGCGCAGAACTTCATCATAATAGCCGGGCCAATGGCGATGACGCGGTCAATCTTCTCCCCGCTTTCAAGTATCTCCCGCAGCGGCTCGGTGACTACCCCCCGGCGGCCCCGAGAGCCGTCATCCGTGGCTATTATCAACCGGTCGCTTTCGGCCGCCAGCCGGTCTATCCAGAAGAGGCGCTCCTTGCCACGCGCCCCGACAATGGAGATAACCCTGTTACCGGCCTCCTTCATCGCCCGGGCGATGGGCGTTATGGCAGCAACGGCGAAACCGCCGGCCACCAGGACCACGGTGCCGAACCTTTCTATCTCGGTGGGTTTTCCCAGCGGCCCGGTGAGATCGGCCAGGGAACTACCACCCTTGAGCCGGGCCAGGCGGTGGGTTGTCATGCCTGTCTCCATGACAACCAGGGTGAGGCTGCCCTCGTCCTTGTCCCAGTCGGCGATGGTTAGCGGGATGCGCTCGCCGCGCTCATCCAGCCTGAGGATGACAAACTGCCCGGGTCTGGCCCTAGCGGCCAACGCGGCGGCGGTCACCTTGAACCGGTGTATGCCCAGGGCTAGCTTCCGCCGGCTCAAAATCCGATACAATTCCTCTTCTCCCAATTTGGATATCCGGCTAAGAAGGGTTGCCTTTCCCGCGGGGACAGCACCGGTCTTCTAAGCTATGTAGAGCCCGCCTATAGCTGCTAATGGCAATTTAGCCCAATTTACCATCAAAATATGGCCAAAGTCAACCATAAGGGCTTGTTATTGTGATCGCAAAGGTATAAAATACTAAGCATTCTGCCTGTAACCCATTGAAGGGGGTGGCTTATGCCGTCATACTGGGAAATAATCAACAACCTGAACTGCCACTGGGACAGGGCCCGGCTGACAAGCGTCATCAGGGAAGTCCCATTTATATATCACAAGAGCTTAATGGGAGTTATTAAATGGGTATAGAACTGGTTCATATTGGCTTTGGCAACATCCTGACCATGAACAGGGTTATCGCTATATCGCCGCCGAACTCGGCCCCCATCAAACGTATTATCCAGGAGGGCCGCAACAAGGGGCTTCTGATTGATATGACCAACGGCCGCAAGACCAAGGCGGTCATCTTCACGGACAGCGGCCACATTGTGCTGGCAGCGCTGGCCCCAGAAACCATAACCGGCCGTCTTCAGGTGGGCCGGGTAAGCTCAATCACCAGACCAGAGCTCAGCGATGAGCGGGTTGAGCTATAAGCCGTCTTCTGGGCCGTTACTGCTGATTCTCTCCGGGCCTTCCGGAGTGGGCAAGGACGCCATACTCAGCCGGATGAAAGAGCTTGGCCGCCCTCTGGAATTTGTAGTAACAACGACCACGCGTCCCCGCCGGCCGGTAGAGACGGACAATGTGGACTACCGCTTCGTCTCCAATGAAACCTTCCAGCAGATGCTCAAGGAAAACAAGCTCCTGGAGTGGGCCAACGTCTACGGCTACTTCTACGGCGTGCCTAAAGAACCGATAAGAAAAGCCCTTAAAAAGGGGCGGGACGTTATCGCCAAGGTTGATGTCCAGGGTGCCGCCACCATCAAGAAGCTGATGCCGCGGGCCGTTTTGATTTTCCTGATGCCGCCTTCAATGGAAGAGCTGGCCACCCGCCTGAAGCAGCGCCTGACAGAATCAGCGGAGGCTATGACGCGGCGGCTGGCCACGGCCGAAGCAGAAATAAAGAAGCTGCCCATATTTGACTACGCCGTTATCAACCGGCAGGGAGAGATTGACCAGGCCGTAAACGAAATTGCGGCCATCATCACCGCAGAGAAGT
>DAOUZU010000041.1 GCA_030665535.1 Dehalococcoidia bacterium | reverse complement strand
GCAGAATAAAATGTTCGTTGCATCCTGGCACATAAAGATTCCAAAATGCCTCACGGACCACTCCCTCAACAGTCCTATATTCATTTTCATTTTCGTTTTTGATAACTATATCCATATTTGACATCACCCACATCAGTAATCTTGAGGACACCTTTCTCGCATTATACTATTTGGAAGATGCTAGAGACTATATACAAAGGCAAGCTATCTCTTGAAATGCTCTTCACGCATTAACCTTAAAGCTAAATGGAACAGCCCAATTGTAAGCATGGCTGGACAAACATCCCGATGATTATCCGAAGTGCTATACTCAATCTTGGTAATTGACTACTGGAGTGACAATGATGAACAAAGAAAGGGTGCAAACATTAATTGCGGACCGATTTAGAAATAAAGTGCATAAAGACCGAAAAATACATAATGGTTATCTGTTAGTACATTCTGAAAAAACGGGCATCCACTTGAATATCGCCGAAGGCGTAACAGGAAATATTCCCGCTAATGTAAACCAACCTTATTACATTGCTAGTATTGGTAAACTATTTACCTCTGTACTTGTAGGTATTCTATTTGAGAAAGGGGAGCTATCCTACGAAGATAGAATTACTCAGTACTTAGATGATGATCTAATACACAACTTACATGTCTATAAGGGTATCGATTATACAGGCCATATAACAATAAAACACTTGTTGAATCATACCTCAGGTTTACATGATTACTTCGGAGATAAACCGAAGCAAGTTACACCTATGCTAGACCAAATCCTTAGTGAACCATCCCATTTTTGGACTCCACAGGAAATAGTTCAATGGTCTAAAGAACATTTGAAATCACACTTCCCCCCTGGAGAAGGGTTCCACTATTCAGATACGGGTTATCATATTTTAGGATTAGTAATTGAAAATATAACATCAATGCCTTTCCATAAAGCGCTAGAACATTACTTATTTATGCCGCTGGGGATGAACCATTCATACCTTATTTGTTATTCAGAACCGTTGGTAAAGAGCGATTATCCCATAGCGAGCGTATATGTAGGCGATGTAAATGTAACACAGTATCGGAGTCTCAGCGCTGATTATGCTGGTGGGGGAATTGTGGCCACATCCGAAGACTTACTAATATTCATGAAAGCATTGGTGATACATGAGATTATCAGAGAAGATACCTTTAAGAAAATGCAAGATTGGGCTAAATTTTCTATAGGTATTGATTATGGCTATGGTTTGATGAATTTTAAGACCATCCCTCTTTTAATGCCTAAGAAGTATAACGTTTGGGGAAATGCCGGCTCGACCGGATCCTTTATGTTTTACCATCCAGAAATAGATGCCTACTTCATTGGTAGTTTGAACCAATTTGGATACCATTCTAAAGGTATTAGGATAATGTTTAAAATGATTGATATTCTTTCGAAGTGTGACAACAATTAAGTATCCCTGACCGCCATTTATAGCTTGTCTCAAATATAACTTCCTTTTTAGGCTAATGACGGAGTGTTTACTACGAATCTGAAGCCAGAACGATGAGAATAGCTATACCTATAACGGAACAGTGATCCCGATATTCGTGCAATGGTGAATGCACTCGGTAGCCGCTAACACGAAAGGGATTTAATAACCCCTAATTATTCATGTAGCCTACCACTAAAATACATTCCTGCCCCTTGACAACAGGCTAATGCTGATATATAATTAGTCTATATTGATTATTCGGTTTAGTCTATATTCAACTTCCGAAGGAGGTATAAGGTGATAAGACAACTACTCTTGCTAGGCATTCTGATGGATGGCAAGATGCACGGTTACCGTCTGAATGAGTACATCAAGCACACCATGGATTTCTATACCGACCTAAAAAAATCTACCGCTTACTATATTTTGGAGCAGATGGAGAAAGAGGGGTATGTAAGCTGTGAGACTGAGCGTGAGGGGAAGCGCCCCGAACGCCGTGTCTATGAGATTACCAAGCCGGGAAAGGCTTATTTCCTTGAGCTTCTCCGCAACTGTCTCGCCGGTTACGCCCCAACCTCTTATGGAGACGATATATGTGTCGCCTTTATGGACAAAGTGCCACCCGCTGAAATCCACACACTCCTGGAGGGTAAACGCCGGAAGATAGTAGCCAGGTTGGAAACATTCAAGGAGCACAAAAGGCATGAGGGAGGCTGGAAGTACGTAATCAATCACAATATCGCCCACCTGAAAGCCGACCTCTCTTGGGTTGATAGCATGCTGAAAGAACGGGGCAAGGAGAGTTGATTACATGGCCAACAAACAACAGAACAGCATAGCCATCGTAGCCGAGAAGCTGGTGAAAAAGTACGGGGAGGGAGTGCTGGCAGTGGACGGCATTGACCTGTCTATCCGGGCCAATACTATCTATGCGCTGCTCGGCCCCAATGGCGCCGGCAAAACGACTACGGTCAACATGCTGACGACGCTTTTCGAGCCAACCGGAGGCTCTGCTAGTGTGCTCGGATTTGACGTGGTACGCCAGGCCAATGATGTACGCCGCAACATCGGCGTTACCTTTCAGGAGATGGTGCTCGACGAGGAGTTGACCGGCCGCCAGGTTCTGGATTACCACGGGCGGTTGTATAAGTTGGAAACGGCTGAGCGAAAGAAAAAGACTGAGGAACTGCTGGCCATCATTGAACTTCAGGAGGCGGCTGACCGGATGGTAAAAACCTACTCCGGCGGCATGAAGCGTCGGCTGGAGCTGGTGCGGGGCCTCATGACGGAGCCAAAGGTACTTTTCCTTGACGAGCCGACATCCGGGTTGGACCCGCAGAATAGGGCAAGCATCTGGCAGTATATACGAAGCCTTAGGGAGAAGGGCGATTTAACTCTGCTGTTAACCACCCATTACATGGAGGAGGCGGAAGAGTTGGCGGACATTGTCGGTATCATCGATCATGGGCGTCTTGTAGTGGAAGGGACGCCACGGGAGCTTATCGACAAGATGGGGGCCGATACGATACGGCTAGCCGGTACAGGTGATAGTGATAGATACCTAAAAGAGTTACAAGCCCTGCCCTTCGTACAGAGCTCAGTGGATACAGGAGGGTTGATACAAATAGGAGTTGACTCGGGTAATCACCGGCTGCCTGAGGTGGTCACTCTAGCCACCAAGAACAACTTCAAAATAGAGGATATTTCCGTTGCCAAGCCCAGTCTTGGAGATGTGTTTCTCAAGTATACCGGACGCCAGTTACGAGACAAATAATCCATGGATAATAAAGCAGAGAGGAGACGAATAAATGAGTGCAGCTTTAACACTCTGGAATAAGCACTTAACTAAGCTTATAGCTCGTAAGGAAGAAGCGTTTGGCACCTTATTCCAGCCCATCCTTTGGATTGTCCTATTCGGCACCGGAATGGCGGCAGTAATAGGTGCAGAGTCTCCTGATGCCAAAAATGCCTATATAACCTTTATGGTACCCGGTATAATCGCTCTCACCGCGATGACTGGGGCTATCGAAGGTGGTTTAACACTGCTTTTTGAACGCCTGCAAGGTATTATAAAAGAGTATCTAGTATCTCCTATACCTCGTCCTAGTATCCTTTTCGGTAATGCTTTAAGCACAGTATCTAAGAGCCTTGCCCAAGCCAGCATCATTCTTGGAGTGGGTCTGTTGATGGGAGCTCAGTTCATCGGTCTCGATCCACTGGGCTGGCTCGGCGGGCTCGTGCTGATAATAGCCCTCGGGCTGGGTTTTGCTGGCATCGGGCTGGCCGTGGCATCCAAAGCAAGCAGTCCGGGCGGCTATCATATGCTTATATTCATGCTTACCCTACCACTCCTTTTCTTAAGCAACGCCCTATATCCTATAGTATCACTGCCAACCTGGATGCAGATAGGTGCCAGAGTCAACCCGGTAAGCTACGGGGTGGACGGCTTGAGACAGACTCTCTTCGACTCCGGCTCCAGCCTTGCGGGAGGAGAGTTCCTGCCACTATGGTTGTGCTTCGTGGTGGTTAGCGTTTTTGCCGCCTTGGGAATGATACTAGCTTACAGCTCGTTCAAGAAGTCGGTTAAATAATACCGGGCAGTTGTATACATCTAGGAAGGGAGCCTCGAAAAAGGCCCCCTCTCCTTCCTTGTGTTTCTATATGTATTTTTAACTTGATGCTCGTCCTTGAAATACGCTCCCTTATGCATACACAACAAAGCTAAACGGAACAGCCCAATCGTAAGCATAGCTGGGCAAACACGCCGCTGTTCGTGCAGTGGTAGAGCCAACGGAACGGCACCCTTGCTTTTAGCAACGAATTGGCCTATGCTGCCGCCAAAAGGAGGCTGACCTTATGGAAAAGGCGACATTTGCCGCCGGTTGTTTCTGGGGAATGGAGGCCGCCTTCCGAGGGGTGCCGGGGGTCGTCTCCGTCACCGTCGGCTATAGCGGCGGTACGATGGAAAATCCCGGTTATGGGGATGTGAGCACCGGCACAACGGGGCACGCCGAATCTGTGGAGATAACCTACGACCCGGCCAAGGCTACCTTTAATGACCTGCTTACTGTTTTCTGGAAAATCCACGACCCGACGACGCCGGGCCGCCAGGGGCCGGACATAGGCTCCCAGTACCGTTCGGCCATTTTCTATCATAATGAAGCGCAGCGTGGGGCGGCGGAGGATTCAAAGGAGAAGCTGGGGCGCTCCGGCCGTTTCAAGAGGGACATTGTCACCGAAATATCCCCCGCCGCCAGCTTCTACCCGGCGGAGGAGTATCACCAACGCTATTTTGAGAAGCAGGGCGGCGAAAGCTGCCGCAGTTGAACCTGCCGTAACTGATAACTAATCACTTCTTCGTATTCTGTTTCTTTACAGACTTGATGAACTGTCCGAATTTCTTGTCTTTCCTGCGTTTTTCTAGGTAGGACAATTGATAGTGCTCTGATTCCTTTTTCAGTTTAAGGTAGTCCTGATAGTGAGCCCTGTTTAATCTACCACTTCGGACGACTTTCAGAACTGAGCAGCCTACTTCATGAGTATGTGTGCAATCTTTATAACGGCAGTTTCCAGAGAGCTTCATAATATCTGAAAAGCTTTCCTCAATACCCGACTTGACACCAATATTACCCAACTCTCTCATCCCCGGAGTGTCGATTATCATTGCTCCTTGGCCAAGAACCACTAGTTGCCGCCGTGATGTTGTATGTCTTCCCCTGCCATCTTTCTCTCGGACCAGGTTTACTTCAAATGCATCTCTGCCTATTAGATGATTCAGGAGAGTGGTTTTGCCTACACCAGAGGAGCCAAGAAGACAATAGGTCATACCAAGTTGTAGCACTTGTTGAATCTGTTGTAATCCGGAACCATTATTAACACTGTACGAAATGATTTCGCATTTTATACCCATATCTCTAATCTCTGATACTTTCCCTTCCAGTTCTTCATGGCTGACTAAATCACTCTTGCTTAATAGAATCACAGGGTGGATATGACCATCGTTTATCATCACCAGGTACCGTTCCAACCTGCGGAGATTGAAATTGGAGTCACATGATTGAACAATGAATGCCACATCAACATTAGAAGCAATCATCTGATAGTCGATATTCTTACCGGCCGCCTTACGTCTTAGCATTGTTTTCCTCGGGAACAAGTCATAAATAATGGCAAGCGTATTATTGTTGTGGTATCGGACAAATGCCCAATCTCCAACCACGGGATATTGGAGTTTCGATTCCGCAGAATAAATGAATTCACCGGCAAGTTCAGCTAGAACTTCGCTGTCCTCGTTCCTGACAAGATAACTGCCTTTATTAACAGAAGTTACCCGGGCTACGCGATGGTCAGTTTTACCAGACTCTTGAAGCTTCTGTATGAACCACTCATTAAATCCAAGGTTATGTAGTTTCATAATATCTATTTTGATATATGACCGGATAAGTAGCAAGTATTGATACCCATTAGAGGTGCTTGCAGTGGTGCTTTTCAAATAATAGAAAGGGGGAGCGCTTTATAAGCGCCCCCCTACTGCTTTTGGCTTTATGAGTGGCTACGCGGCGGAGATATCAAAGGCGCTCTTGGTGCCCGAATCCCAGCCGTCCCAGAGGAAGGCGCTTTCTTTGCCCAAGTTCGTTCCCTATGCTATAGTCTAAGCTAAATGACTGCTAATATTGAGTTTATCCCCGGAGGTACCATTACCTCACCCAGGGGATTTAGCGCCGGGGCCACCTACGCCGGGATAAAGAAGAAGTCTGTCGGTGTCCTTGACCTGGGCCTCCTCGTCTCCGAGACCCCCCCCAGGATGGCGGCCGTCTTTACCACCAACAGCTTCAAGGCGGCGCCGATTACACTCAGCCAGCAGCGGCTGAAGACCGGCCGTGCGGCGGCGGTTGTCGTCAACAGTGGCTGCGCCAATGCCGGTACGGGTGAGGCGGGCCAGGCGGATGCCGCTGAAATGGCCGCGCTGGCGGCAGAGAAGCTCGGTCTTAGCGCAGAGCAGGTCCTGGTGGCCAGCACCGGTGTCATCGGGCAGCGGCTGCCCATGGAAAAGATAAGGGCCGGAATGGCCGGCATCATCCCCTCGGCAGAGGGTGGTCACCACCTGGCTAGGGCGATGATGACCACCGACACCGGGCCTAAAGAGGTGGCCGTAGCCGCAAGCGGTGAGTTCACCATTGGCGGGGTGGCCAAGGGTGCCGGGATGATTCATCCTCAGATGGCCACTATGCTCTGCTTCCTGACCACCGATGCCAACATAGAGGCCGCCTTTCTGGCTGAGTCTCTGGCCAGGGCGGCGGATGTCTCCCTTAATATGGTCTCCGTGGACGGCGATACCAGCCCCAACGATATGCTGCTCATTATGGCCAACGGCAAGGCCGGCGGTGAAGCCATCGGGCCGGACAGTCCCCGGGGCCAGCTTTTCCAGCAGGCGCTGGAGAAGGCCTGCATTCACCTGGCCAGGGCCATAGCCGGCGACGGCGAGGGGGCCACCAGGCTCATAGAGGTTACCATCAAGAGGGCCGTTACCGACTACGAAGCCAAGAGGGCCGCTCGCACGGTGGTAAGTTCCCTCCTGGTGAAGACGGCAGTGCACGGCAGCGACCCCAACTGGGGACGCATCCTGGCCGCTGCCGGACGCAGTGGCGCCGAGATGGACGCCCGTAAAGTAGATATAAGCATCGGTGGTATCCGGCTGGTAGCTGACGGCGCCGCTCTGCCGGTTGATATGAAGAAGGTGGCAAAGAGCCTGAGCGGCGGCGAGGTGAACATCACCATTAACCTCAACCTGGGCGAGGCCTCGGCCACCGCCTGGGGCTGCGACCTGTCCGCCGAGTACGTGGCTATTAACAGCGAGTACACAACCTGATACAATAGCATTACCCCTCCCAGGAAGTGCGAATTGGAAACAGAGCTAAACAAGGTCATTGTCATCAAGCTGGGCGGCTCTATATTTCATAACAAGGACACCACCGTTGCCGACATTGTCAAATTACAGAAGCAGGGGCGGCAGCTGGTTATCGTCCACGGTGGGGCCAACATTGTCAACGGCTGGCTGAAAAGGCTTAAAATACCCACCCGGATTATTCACGGTGAGAGGGCTACCGACGCCGCCACGCTTGAGGTAGTGGCGGCGGTACTGGGCGGGCTGGTCAACAAGGAGATCGTGGCCGCCATTATCTCCGGCGGCGGCCAGGCCGTCGGCATCAGCGGCGCCGACGGTGGCCTCCTCCAGGCTAAAATGAGGAACGAAGAGATGGGCTATATGGGTAACGTTGTGCGGGTGAACCCGGCCCCCCTGGTGGCCCTTCTGGCGGCCGGTATCATACCGGTGGTCTCGCCGGTTAGCCTTCACGCCGTCGACCGGCCCAAGGGAGCGCCACGCCTCTTGAATATCAACGGCGACCCGGCTGCCGGCGAGATCGCCGCCGCTATCGGCGCCGAGAGGCTTATCTTCCTGACTGATGTGGCCGGTATCAACGACGGCTCAGGCCGGCTGCTGGCCGAACTTACGCCCGCGGGAGCCGAGGCCCTGCTGGCTTCCGGCGTGGCTAGCGGTGGCATGGTGCCCAAGGTCAGGGCCTGCCTCAGGGCACTCTCCGGAGGGGCGGCCGCCTGTATAATTGACGGCAACCAGCCCCATATCCTGCTTAAGGAAATAGAAGAGGGCGGCTGCGGCACCATGATTGCCACCGAGGCCGGCTGACGATGATGACAGACTGGCA
>DAOUZU010000063.1 GCA_030665535.1 Dehalococcoidia bacterium | reverse complement strand
CCTCAACCTCCTCTGTGATGAGGCTGGCCAGGCCCATGGTTTCTATCATAACGATAAAGACGGCAAGAAGGGGGAGCATGCGGTCCCGCGGTGGAATCTGGACGCCGGCCCGGTCCACCCCCAGGATCTCGGCGGCTAATTCCACATTGAGCAATTGACCGCTCTCCAGGAAGGCGGTTTCCTGGACCAGGGTGGTGATCGCTTCCTTTAGCTCGTCGGGGGCATCGGAGGGGAAGAAAACCCGAACCAGTGGGCTCTCTCCGGCGGCCAGCTTCTGGCTGTAGTCAGCCGGCAGAGAAATCCCGGCTATATAGTCCCCCTCAAGTATGGCGGCTTCAAGGGCGTCTTCAGATTCGGCCAGCTCCAGCCCCAGCCCCTCCTGCCCGCCGGCCACCATCTGCTCGTAGACCGGCGGCAGCACCGGTGCGTAAAGGCCTATCTCCAGAGTCTCATCCACCGAGCTTGGCATTAAAAAGTAGATGGCGGCGTAGGCCACGATGCCCAGGACGCTCATCATGGCGAAGAAACGGTTTCTGAAGAAGAGAGTCAGATCCTTGGCAATAAGGGCGCCGATAATACGCCGATTCATCCGGAAAGACCCCGCCCCGTTATGCGGATGAAGATATCCTCTAGGCTGGCCTCCTCGCTGTGGACGGTGACCACCCTCTCCTTGTTGAACAGATTTTCAATATCCCTGGCCGTCTCCGGCCTGTCCAGGATAATCTCCCGGTTTTCCAGTCTGTTGCCCTCGCCGGCCACCTCTGCCTTGAGAGCCCGCTTGCCGTACTGCTGTTTCAGGTTGCGCGGCGTATCCAGGGCCACGATTTTACCCTGGTTGATGAAGGCCACCCTGTCTGATAGTCGGTCGGCCTCCAGCATATCGTGGGTGGTCAGAAAGACGGTGGCTCCCCGCTCCCTCTCTTCGCGGATGATATTACGGATGCTCTCGGCTGAGGCCGGGTCGAGGCCTTCAGTAGGCTCGTCTAGGAAAAGCAGGCGCGGCCGGTTCACCAGAGAGCGGGCCACCATCAGACGCTGCTTCATTCCCTTGGAGTAGGTCTCCACGCGATCCTTTTCCCGACCACCCAGGCCGACCCGCTTGAGCAGGGCGCTGGCGTCAAAGGACTGCACACCAAAGAGGCGGGCAAAGAGCTTCAGGTTCTCCTCGGCGCTCATCGCCTCGTAGAGGTTGGTCACCTCAAAGGAAACGCCGATTTCCCCCTGCACCTTTTCCAGGTTTTTGGTGATATCCCGGCCGAATAGCGTGGCTTTGCCCTCTCCGGGGACAAGCTGTCCGGTGAGCATCTTCACCGTGGTTGATTTGCCGGCGCCGTTGGGGCCCAGGAAGCCCATGATTTCGCCCTCGGCGACACTGAAACTTATATGGTCAACCGCCACAAGCTTGCCGTAGCGGTAGGTCAGTCCTTCGGCGGAAATCGCCTGCTCAGCCATATCGTCTCCTTTCGGGCTCCAAATCTGCAGCTTCTTTTCTGAATTATACCAGATATGTAAAATACCACTTGATTAATTATAGTGAATGAACCGGCATCCGCCAGCTGAACCGCATAGACCTGGCCATGGTGATTAAAGAGCAGGAAACCTAGGCAGCGTGGCCCCCCCCGCCCATCCAAGCCAGGAAATGTCATAATACTTTAACTTATTTAACCCCGTTTTTATGATTTCTTTATCCCTTTTCCACTAGTATTAGCCAGTCGGATGGCATTGCGTTTTTCCATTATCGCTAGAGGACAATAACCAACGTGGAAATAGTGGCAGAGGGGGAGAGGAATGCTGGACAAAGCACCGGTGGCGCCTGTGTTGCCCGTCGCCGATACCTACCGGGCGCGCAAGTTCTACGAGCAGATTCTGAACCTGAGGCTCAGTCAGGCTACGCCTTCGGGGATAGTCTACCATTGTGGTGAGGGCACCAAACTGGCCCTTGATATTCAGCCAGAAGCCGGCGCCGAGGCTGTCACCGCCAGCTTCATCGTTGTAGATATTGAGGCCGCGGTGAAGAAGCTTAAGGAAAAGGGCGTCGGCTTTATTGAGTACGGCGGACGGGACATCACGATGGTAAACAGCATCACTCGCATGGGGCCGGTTAAAGCGGCCCGGTTCAGGGACAGTGAGGGCAATATCCTGGAGCTGGTGGAAAGATAGCCAGATAAGGGGGGGATAAAGATGGTTACGGAGACGCGGTTGCAACCCATCCTTTCGGTGGCTGATCTAGATAGGGCTAGAGTATTCTACGAAGAGAAGCTATCCCTTAAGCCACTGGAGATGGGGCTGGCAACGCTGGTTTACCAGTGCCCCGATGGTAGCCGGCTTTTCCTCTACCACCGCAAGGCAGCCGGGCCGCAGCGCAGCGTGGCCACCATTCAGGTCCGTAATATCGGAGCCGAGGTAGATCTGCTGAAGCGGAACGGGGTGGTTTTTGAGGAGTACGATACCCCCGGCCTGAAGACGGAGAACAACATCGCCCTGCTGGGCAACGGCAGGTACGCCTGGTTCAGGGACACGGAGGGCAATATCCTGTCGCTGGTAGAGCAGAAGACCAGCCGGGCGGTAGAATCTGAGAGGCAGCCAACAGCCGTGGGGAGTAACCCCTGGCGTTAAGGTTGAATAAAAAACTAAGGGGGACAGGAAAAATGCTGAAAGATAAAATGGTAGCAGCGACTCTACCGGCGGTAGACCTGGAACGGGCCAGGAAGTTCTACGAGGAAAAACTGGGCCTCAAGGTGACGCAGACCGATATGGGAGGCGTAATGCTCCAGGCCGGCGGCGGCACCGCACTTTATCTCTACCAACGCGGGCCCACCAAGGCCGACCATACCGTGGCCTCCTTCAATGTGGATAGTATCGAGGCCGAGATGAGTGAACTAGGGGCTAAGGGCATCGTCTTTGAAGAGTTAGATATTCCCCAGATGCATATCAAGACCATTAATGGCCTGGCCACTATTGATGGGGTTAAGATGGCCTGGTTCAAGGACACCGAGGGCAACATTCTCTCCCTCATCCAGATGTAGCCGGCGGCAGTTGCGCCGAAGTGGTGCTATTCCGGCGCTGGCGGTGGGCTGTGAATCAGCACAAAGGAGACGGCCGCTCCGGCGAAGGCCAGGGCGACGCAGATTCCCATCGCCCAGCGAAAGCCATAGACGAACGAATCCCGGACGGCGCTTTCGGCCACCTGCCGGGCCGCCTCGGTGAAGCTATCCGGGATGACTATCCCTCCCAGCTTCTCAGACTGGTTTAGAATCTGCTCCTGCTCCGGCGTGGTAAGGCTGCTGGTCGTAATTGTCTCATCCAGGCGGGCGGTGAAGATGGAGATGATGACGGCCCCCAGGATGGCCACCGCCAGCAGGGCGGCTATCCGAGAGACGGCGTTGTTGACGCCGGAGGCGGCGCCGGAAAGCCGTGGTTCAACGGACAGGGCCGACTTGGTTAACGGAGCGATGACCAGGGCCATACCGAGGCCGAAAAGTATCATCCCCGGCAGGAAATGGACGAAGTAGTTTGTCCCGGCGCCGGCGGTGGCCAGCAGGGCCATTCCCGTACCCACGATAACCGGCCCCAGAATCATCTGCCGGCGCGGGCCGGTCCTATCGGCTAAAGCGCCGGCCGGGCCGGCCAAGAAGGTAATCAGCACAATCGGCGCCAGCAGGGCCAGGCCGGCGTTTGTCGGCGAATAGCCCTGCACCTGTTGCAGGTTAAGCACCAGGAAGAAGATAACACCGTTAAAGGCAAAGTAGAGGAACAGCGTAAGCACGTTGGCCCCGGACACCAGCCGGTTCCTGAATATACCCAGCGGCACCAGCGGGTCTGGTTGGCGCTTTTCCTGCAGTAAAAAAAAGGCGATGGCGATGGGGCCGCCTATCAGACCGGCCAGCACCAGCGGTGTCGTCCAGCCGCCGGCGGGGCCGGAAATGAGGCCGTAGGCCAGACCCAGCAGACCCAGGAAGATGAGCAGCGTTCCCGGCCAGTCCAACCGGCGTGACGTGGGACCTTTGTTTTCAGGGACGAACAGATAAGTCACGATGAGGGCCGCCATCAGGATAGGCACCGGCATCAGGAAAACGGCCTGCCAGGATACATTTTCCACCAGCCAGCCGCCCAGTAAGGGCCCCAGAGCGGCGATGCCCCCGGAGAGGCCGGCCCACAGGCCGATGGCCTGCCCCCGTTCGTTTTCCGGGAAACAGGCGTTTATGATGGCCAGGCTCTGCGGTATCATCAGCGCCGAGCCCACCCCCTGAAAAGCCTGGAAGGCGATGAGCTGGCCGGCTGAGCCGGCCAGCGCCGAAAGGACAGCCCCGATACCAAACAGGCTGATACCGGCCATGAATATGCGCTTGCGGCCAAACTTGTCGCCCAGTGAGCCGCCGATGAGCAGCAGGGAGGCCAGCGATAGCAGGTGGGCGTTGATCACCCACTGGATGCCGCTGATGTTGGTGGCGAATTCAGCCTGGATTACCGGCAGGGCTACAACGACGGCGGTGCCCATCAGGAAGGCGGTGCTTGAGGCCAGCAGGGTGGCCGTAAGAATCCAGCGTCCCTGGCTGGAGCGGAGCGAGCACGGCGTCGTTACGGTTGTATTCATAACAGTTCGGGGTGGGTTTCACCTTGGGAACGGATCAGGCCTCTTGAGACTGGCGGCAGAAGCGGATGACCTCGGCGAAGCTGTTAATCCGAGCTAGGTTATTGCTCTCGGCGAAACCGTCGTAGGTGAGACTTATCCAAGGCTTACCGTGTAAGCTGCCTAGATCCTCAGACATGGCGGCCACGATGCCGCCGGGCATGCAGCCGTGGGGCATCACGGAGATAACGCCGGCAACCTCAGGCTCCTGGAGCCAGCCCAGACCACCGCCTATGCTCAAGATCGCCTCGCCGCCGCAGCGCGGCGAAAGATAGCGACTAGTGCGGGCTATCAGCTCGGTAACGGCCGGTTCCCGGCCGCCAAGCATCTCCTGGCAGCAGCCAACCACGACCTGCTCATCATGGCCCTGAATCCTCTTTCTAATTAAGCCGGCGACGGTCTTTTTGAATTCTCTGTTCCTCAGGGCGTCTTCCAGATTCCGGTGTGAGGTGTAGTTAAGCCATTCGCCAATTGGAGAAACGAATACTTCAAGACCAGTGGCCTCGCATATCCGGCAGAGGTCGTTGTTGCTAAAGCGGTTGGAGCGCAGGTAAATCTCACCGTTGATGCCCACCACCGGCCGCCGCGGCAGAGAGGGATCAATCAGGGCTTGGAAATCGGCCGTGGCCTTGTACAGTAAATCACTAAATGGCTCATGGCGCCGGATGCGTTCACAGATCCGCCCCAGATGCTTATTATACATCCTGTCGGCGGCACCGGCCTCCTTTTCGTAGGGGCGGCTACGCCAGAGGAGCCTATCCAGACAATCCACGGCCACAACACCCTTCCAGGCTAGGCGCTCAAAACCGCTGCCCAGGCCCAGGTCGCTATAGGCATTGTTGGAGACGGTAGTGCGGATAGGCAGTTTAAAGCCGATCTCCCGTAGTATTCTCTCCTGTTCAATTGCGTATTTACCGAAGCGACAGGGGCCGAAGGCGCCACCGGTGAATCCTTCCATCTCTTTAAGTCCATGGCCGTTATCGTGGAAAAAGCGTATAAAGTCGCCCAGGGTGACGCGGAAGGGCAGGCATTCGGCGCCGGATGTAACCTGGTTGGCGAAGAGAAGACTTCTCTCGTCAGATTCTGGCAGGACGCTGATATCCACCCCGTAGGCATTCATGGCCGCCGCTCCGGCCTCTATCTGGGGCGCCATTCTGGGGGCAATGAGCGTTTTGCGCAGGCCGTTTCCTTGGCTGACCCCCCTGTAGATATGGCTGTTTTGATTGGCGTCCTTTCGGCCTGATGCGGCATATCCCTTGATGGTGCTAACGAAGGCTTCCAGGCGGGTAACGATGCCGGCCTCGGCGGCATGCTCGTCAATCTCCAGCTGCCCCAGGGGCTTATCGCCCATTATGTCTTCCACTATTTTAATAATGAAGGAGTTGGGCCCGCAGCCGAAGTTGGTCAGTACCAGGCCGAACAGGTTGGGTTCGTTGGCCGTTATGTGGGCGCCGCTGATATGTTTGCTCTCCGCCGCCCAGTAGGGGCGGTCTGAGTACAACCTGGCATCCACAGAATCAAGCGGGAGGAAGTCAAGTGGCACGGGTACTACGCCGAGTCTGGCTAGCATCTCTACAATGCCTAGGTTGGCCCCGGCGTCCTGCGACATATAAGACCGGGAGAAGAGAACCACCCCCAGCTTGCCGCTTTTCTTCAATTCGGCCAGGAGTTTGCTGCCCTGGGCTGCTCTTTCAGCCTC
>DAOUZU010000003.1 GCA_030665535.1 Dehalococcoidia bacterium | reverse complement strand
TATCAACGGAGGTAAAGAACCAGACCAGAACCAGTATGACGACGCCGATAGGCACCACCACCAAGATGCCGGCCAGGAAGTGCCTCCTGAGCACCCTATATTGCCAGTGGCCGAAAGACTCGCCCTCTTTCTTCATTTGCCCTTACCCCTAGAACATCCGCCGTGGCCGGTACTGGATGGCCTCGCCAAGTTGGTGCGCCTTGATTATATCACTATTCTCCAGGTCGGCGATGGTGCGGGCCAGCTTGAGCATGCGGTGGAAAGCGCGGGCGGAGAGGTGGAGCTGCTTCATGGCCGCGTCCTCCGCCTGGCAGAGCTGCCTTACCTCGGTGGCACCCATCTCGGCGTTGGATATCAAGCCGGTGCCGTTAAAGCACTCCTGCTGCCGCTGCCGGGCCAGATTTATCCTGGCCTGGACGCTGGCTGAGACCTCCCCTTGGCACTCGTCGGTAAGCTTCTCGTAGTTGATGTGGGGCACTTCAACGAATATGTCCACCCGGTCTATAAACGGCCCGCTGATACGCCGCTGGTAACGGGCCACCAGCCCGGGAGGGCAGCTGCACTGGCGCAGGGGGTCGCCGCAGAAACCGCAGGGGCACGGATTAATGCCATGAATCTTTTTCAATCTTTGCCCTGACATTCCATCAAGCTGCCACCAATGTATATTGCTTATCAGTCTCCAGAGAAACAAAGACAGGTTAGAATCCAAGGTCGATGTTGATATCGCCTAAATCACCGACTGCTTTGTTAATATCGTCTACCGCCTTGTCCACTTCGCTTTTTGGTTTTGACATTAGACTTTCCCGAGGTCTGTCTTTTACATTGACCTTGACTTCATTTCCACAGTGGGGACAACTTACATGGGCGGACGTTATTTCGCTCGACTTTTTGGTGAACGTACTATCGCATTCGGATTCATCGCATCTAAACTGAATCGTAATATCCTCTGTTTCCATTTCCTCTTCCTCCTGGACCCCTTCATTATACACTGAGAGTTTAACTTATTCCTAAGGTTGATTCATTAAGAATGTTAAATACGAACCCTATTGACACCACCTCAATCGGGGAGTAGATATGCCAAAAGAGTTGAATATTGATTGGAGGGAAGTATGGCAACGGTACTTGGAAAAGAAGGAGATAATTTCTACTCAGCATTTTTTGAGCCCGAAACTAAGAAACGGAAAAAGGCACTAGATAAGTGGGTTAAGAAAACGAGCCCGTCCGCACAGAAGGCAGTCGCCGAGGAATTAAGATCGTTTATTGAATTCATAACCCAAGATAGATGGACGGATGAAGGGTGGAAAAGAGGAGGGGCAAAATTACGTTGAATTCAGCCAGAATACCATCTTGTTATGGATATACAACTTCGTCGGTTAGATGGACGCGAGCTTGAGAGTTACAAAGGTGAGCTGCCTGCTTCGGCATTTAAAGAGCAGGATAAACAACAGAACAAGCAAGATAAGGTCGTGGATGATGACGATGATTATGATGATGGTAATGGGGAGGATCGTAACCCTAACGATGATCGCTCTGACCCCACGAACCCCAACCAGCTCACGAAATATCCTGTGGAAATACCAAGGCCGCCGCTTTGCGACGTGGGGCAACACTTATTGACAATGACCATATCAAGGAGTAGATTTTCATAATAATATAGATCAGAGGGATGAGAGAATCTATGAGACAACTTAAGTTTATAACGTTTATTATCATTTCACTGATTGTTTTGTTGTTAACTGTTGGATGCCCAAGCTCCGGAAGTGACAACAATGATAATGACGGTGGTGGTAGCAACAATAACGGTGGTAATGGTAATACATACCCTCCATCTCCTTCAGCACCGCCAGATTCCCAAGGGGGGGATAATAACAATACTGATTCTATTATTGCCGATTCGAATCTTGAGACCGCCATACGTGAAGCACTGAATAAAACTTCAGACCCGATAACCATAGCCGACCTGCAATCCCTTGAGGCACTGGTGGCAGAGCAAAAAGGCATTACGAACCTGAGTGGCCTAGAGCATTGTACAAACCTGCGATTACTAAATCTTGCTGGCAATAACATTAGTGATATAGGGATCTTAGGCGGTCATCCCAACCTGTGGGAGCTTAATCTTAACAACAATAATATCAGTGAGATATATGCCCTACAAGCTCTTCCCAACCTGCATATTCTTCATTTAGCAAACAATAATATAAGTGATATAACAGTCATAGGTAGCTTGTTCAACTTATGGGAACTGCACCTTGATTTTAATGATATTAGCGACATCTCAGCCATAGCTGGCCTTGGTCAATTGCAGCAACTGTATCTTTCAGACAATAACATAAGTGACGTATCAGCACTATCCGGGCATCCTGCCCTCGGGGTGGTTGAGCTTAGCAACAACAGCATCAGTGATATATCAACTTTGGATGGACTTCCCATCCTGATGGTACTTGGACTCAATTCAAACAACATTGGTGACATCTCAAGTTTAGGCAGTCTTGCTACCCTAATGCATCTTCATCTCCCTGATAATAATGTCAGCAACATCTCGGCCTTGGCTGGCCTTATCAACCTCGTGGTGCTGGATATAAATGAAAATAATGTCAGTGACATCTCGGCCTTGACCAGCCTTACAAATCTTGAGCATCTTCACCTTTTCGGTAACAGCATCGGCGATATCTCGGCCTTGGCTGGCCTTTCAAAATTGATGACTCTCACTCTTGGTTCAAATAATATCAATGATATCTCACCTCTGGTTGAGAACAGTGGGCTTTCCACGGGAGATGTAGTAGTTTTGTACCCCAATCCTTTAAGTGAAACATCTATTAGTACCTATGTTCCTCAACTTAAAGGGAGAGGAGTTGAAATACCATCGGAATAACTTCGTATAACGTAACCAAGTGGTTTTAACATAAATCAAAGACCCCATTGACAACACCCTAGTCAGGGAGTAGGTTTTGTCTAACAATAGACAGTTGAATATTTCCTGACTTTTCAGGCTGAACAATAATTAGGGAGGATATATTATGGCAAAAAAGCTCTATCGCAGCAAAACGAATCGTAAAATATGGGGGATATCTGGTGGGTTGGCCGAGTACTTTGATATCGACCCTACCCTCGTGAGAGTTTTAACTGTTGTGTCCATCTTCATATCTGGATTGGGTCTAATCGCATATATCGTGATGAGATTCGTAGTACCTGAACGCTAGTGAACTAGCATTATCTTTGGCTAATGTTACATTTAAGCCCTCTAGGTGCTAACGGCGGACGGGAGGGCCTCTGGCGCGGTTGGCCTGACATGCCACTCAGAAAAAGAGGTGGCGGCTATTGCAATCTTAAAACCAGTTATGGTATACTGCTGAAAAGCTGAAGAATTCTTTGAGAGGAGTGGGTTTGGAGCCCACTTTTTTATTGAACTTGAATAATGCCTGGAGGTCCTTTAGCTGATATGAAGAGCGATTTTCTGCTGGCCATAACCCAGTTGGCAGCGGAGAAGAACCTGTCCAAAGAGGTGGTGCTTGGTGCCGTGGAAGCGGCGTTGGCATCCGCCTATCGCAAGGACAGCTTTACCGCCACGCAGAACATTGAGGCCAAGATTGACCCCACCAGCGGCCGGGTGAAAGTGTGGGCTGAGAAAACAGTCACCGCCGAGCCAGTGGACAAGCGCCAGGAGATCTCACTGAAGGATGCGCGTGAGATAAACTCCGAGGCAGAGCTGGAAGACCTCATTATGGTAGAGGACACGCCGCACAACGCCGGGCGCATCGCCGCTCAGACGGCCAAACAAGTAATCCTGCAGCGGCTACACGAGGCTGAGCACGGCGCCATTATTGAGGAGTATGCCGGTAAAGAAGGCGATATCATCTCCGCCGTCGTGGAGCGTGTGGAGCCCAAGCAGGTGCTGGTTAGCCTGGGCCGGGGGGAGGCCATAATGCCCCTTCCGGAGCAGATGCCCACAGAGCGCTATCGTAGTGGTCAGCGGATCAAAGTATTCCTGTTAGAGGTGGCCAGAACGGCCAAAGGACCCCTGCTGGTGGTGTCCCGTTCTCATCCCAACCTGGTGCGCCGCCTGTTTGAACTGGAGGTGCCGGAGGTCTTTAACGGCGTCGTGGAGATAAAATCGGTAGCCAGGGAGGCCGGTTTCCGCAGCAAGGTGGCCGTAGCCACCACCCAGGCGGGCATCGATCCCGTGGGCTGCTGTGTCGGCCTGCGCGGCATACGCATACAGAACATCGTCACTGAGCTAAGCGGCGAAAAGATAGATGTCGTTTCCTGGAATGAGGACCCAGCCATATTTATCGCCAGCGCACTGAGCCCGGCCACGGTGGTTCGGGTTGAGTTGGACGAGGCTGAAAAGTCGGTCCGGGCGATTATCCCGGACAGGCAGCTTTCTCTAGCTATCGGCAAGGTGGGCCAGAATGTAAGGTTGGCGGTGAAGCTGACCGGGTGGCGGATAGATATCAAGAGCGCTACCGAGGCCGATGCTGAAGCAGCCTTGGCCGGCGAAACAGTTGAAGGGGCCGCTGAGGCTCCAGAACCGGTACTGCCGGGTGAGGAGCCGACCCCGGTTGCCGTGGAGAAGGAAGCGGCTAAAGACGAAGAAGGGGAAGCTCTACCGCTTACCACTTTTGAAACGCCGGCCGCCCCGGAGGCTGCCGTCGCCAGCAAGCCGGCTATTCGCTTTGCCGAGGACCTGAGGCCGGTGGCGCCGCCCAAGCCGGAGGTTAGGACAAGGAAGAAGAAAAAGAAGAAGGCCAACCTGGGTAAAGATAGCGTCAAGGATGGCATTAAGCTTAAGAAAAAGAAGCGCGGAGCCGTCGCTGAAATAGAGGATGAAGAAGAATATATCTAAGCGCCTGCCGCAGCGTACCTGCGTTGCCTGCCGCCAGGTAAGGGAAAAGAAACAGCTGGTAAGGTTGGTGCGCAATGCCGATGGCTCTGTTCAGGTTTCCAGCGGCCGTGAAGATGGGCGGGGCGCTTATATCTGCCGGCAGGCCAGTTGCTGGCAGGAGGGCCTTAAGGGAGACCGGCTGGAACGGGCCTTAAAGACAAAGCTGAGCCAGGATACAAGGGAGCGGCTCAGAGAGTACGGCAGCGAAATAGGACAGGAATAGGTTTTGACTACAGAAAAGGACCGGGAAGAAACGATAAATACATCCGCCGGGGAGGCTGAGGCACCCTCAGAACCCGTGGAGCTAAAAGAGATCGCCCTGCCGCCGACACTGACGGTGCGGCAGTTGTCCGAGCTGTTGGGTGTTAGCGTCATTGATATCATCAAGCAATTGATGCGAAACGGCATTATGGCCAACATCAACCAGGTGATAGACTACGAGGTGGCTACCAAAACGGCTGCCGGTTTTGACTACCAGGCCCGACCGGAGAAGCGCACCGTGCGCAGCGTCGTCGCTGAAATCAAGAAACGGCAGCGCGATGAGGGCAAGCAGGCCGGCTTAACTGCCCGGCCGCCGGTAGTAACAATAATGGGCCACGTGGACCACGGCAAGACCAGGCTGCTGGACGCCATCAGGCAGGCCAAGGTGATGGAATCCGAGGTTGGTGGCATAACCCAGCACATCGGCGCCTATCAGGTGGAGGTTGACGGGAAGAAGATAACCTTCCTGGATACCCCCGGCCACGAGGCTTTCACCGCCATGAGGGCGCGCGGCGCCCAGGTGACGGATATCACTGTCCTGGTGGTGGCCGCCGATGACGGCGTTATGCCCCAGACCAAGGAGGCCATAGACCACGCCAAGGCGGCTGGAGTACCCATCATCGTGGCTATAAATAAGATAGACAAACCGGAGGCCAACCCGGACCGTGTCAAGCAGCAGTTGGCCGATGCTGGCCTGGTAGTAGAGGAGTACGGTGGCGAAACAGTGGCCGTGGAGACCTCGGCCAAGGCCGGCAAAGGGCTATCCGAGCTGCTGGAGAACATTCTCCTAGTGGCAGAGCTGGAGGAGCTTAAAGCCAATCCGTCCCGACCGGCGACGGGGGTGGTTATTGAGGCCAGGATGGATAAGAGCATGGGGCCGATGGCCACGGTGCTGGTCCACAA
This sequence comes from Dehalococcoidia bacterium, assembly GCA_030665535.1. Classification (GTDB taxonomy): domain Bacteria; phylum Chloroflexota; class Dehalococcoidia; order Dehalococcoidales; family JAUXAE01; genus JAUXAE01. Next base: position 20,833 of record DAOUZU010000003.1, on the reverse strand, counting down.
CGGGACTCTCCGGGTAGGCGATACGGTTATCGCCGGTATCACCTGGGGCCGGGTGAAGGCCATGTTTAATAATGCCGGCAAGCGCATACGCAAGGCCGAGCCGGCGACACCGGCGGCTATCCTGGGCCTGGGCAGTGTGCCTGGGGTGGGCGATACGCTGCGGGCGGTGGCCGGTGAACACCGGGCACGAGGCCTGGCCGAGCAGAGGAAGAACCGGATTAAAAAGGGCGCTAAGCAAGACGGGGTGAGCCTGACTAATCTCTATGACCAGATAAACGCCGGCAAGGTGAAGGAGCTAAATATCATCCTCAAGACGGATGTCCAGGGCAGCATTGATCCTATTAGGACTTCCTTGGAGCGGCTGGGCACAGAGAAAGTGCAGGTGAGGATTATACACAGCGGCGCCGGCAATGTCACCGAGAGCGACATCATGCTGGCCGCTGCCTCAAAAGGGCTGGTAGTCAGTTTCAACACCAACGTTGAACCCGGGGCGCGGCTCTCCGCCGGGACGGAAGGGGTGGACATCCGCCGCTACGACATTATCTATAAACTTGTGGAGGATACGGAAAAGGCGCTCAAGGGAATGCTGGAGCCGGAATATGAGGATGTGATTGACGGAAGGGCGGAAATTAAGGCTGTCTTCAGCGCCGGCAAGCGGGCCAAGATAGCCGGCGTGGCCGTCACCGAGGGCAAAGTAGCCATCGGCGCTAAGGCAAGGGTGAAGCGCGGTGAAAAGGTGCTGACAGATTCTTCGGTGGCCAGCCTGAAGCGCTTCAAGGACAATGTTAAGGAAGTCGCCGCCGGGTTTGAGGCCGGTGTGGGCGTTAAGGACTTCAGCGGCTACGAGGTCGGCGATATTCTGGAGTTCTACCACAAGGAAAAGGTGAGCTAGTGGCATACCGTGTCAAGCGGGTAAACCAGCTTATTCGGAAGGAGATTAGCGAGCTGTTGCAGAGGGAGGTCAATGACCCTCGCCTGAGCAGTTTCGTCTCCGTAAACGAGGTAGACACATCGCCGGATCTAAAACAGGCCCGCATATATGTTAGCCACCTGGGTTCAAGCCAGGATAAGGATGAGATTATGGCCGCTCTGACCGCCGCCGCCGGTTACTTCCGCAGCGAGCTGGCCAGGAGCCTGAAAATGCGCAACACCCCCGTGCTGGAGTTCCGCTGGGACGATTCTATTGAGCGTGGCGCCCATATCCTTGAGCTGATTGACCAGGTGACCCGGAAACAAGAACAGAGTTAGATCATGGATGGCATTATCAACATAGACAAGCCTATCGGCAAGACCTCTTTCGCCGTTGTTGCCGCCATCAGACGCCTCGCCGGGGAGCGGCGGGTGGGTCATGGCGGCACCCTTGACCCCATGGCCAGCGGAGTCCTACCGGTCTGTATCGGCCGGGGCACCAGGGTCGTTGAGTTCCTGGCCGAGGCCAGGAAGACATACGCCGCCGAGATAACTCTCGGTGTGACCACAGATACCTATGATACCGAGGGCCGCATCACGCAGCGTGGCGACCCCTTCGGTATAGAGCGTGAAACCATTGTAGAAGCACTCAAGTCCTTCCAGGGCCGGGTGGAGCAGAGACCCCCGATGTACAGCGCCGTCAAGCACAACGGCCGGCGGCTCTATGAGTTGGCCAGAATGGGCGTTACCGTGGAGCGGCCCCTGCGGCCGGCGAACATATACCGCATTGAGCTGCTTAATTACGCTTCGCCGCTGCTTACCCTGGAGGTGGAGTGCGGCAAGGGCACCTACATACGCTCCATAGCCGACGACCTGGGCCGGGCCCTGGGGTGTGGCGCCCACCTGACCGGCCTGGTCCGCACCGCCTATGGCCCCTTCCGAATTGAAGATGCGGTATCCTTGGACGGGTTTGAGGCCGCCTACCGGGAAGGGCAGTGGCAAGAGTTGGTTCAGCCGCTGGACATTGCCCTTGAAACCTGGCCGGCGGTAACCGTCAGCGATGAGCAGGGGCACTTTATAGTAAACGGACGGCCGCTGTCATTGGATGAGGACGGGCTTCCGCAGGAGGCAGAAACCGGTGGCCGCCTGTGCGCCTACAGCCACGAAGGCTGCCTGCTGGCGGTACTCAAGTTCCGGGCCGAAAGCGGCCAGTGGCACCCGGCGAAGGTCTTTAACCGGCGGCAGGCTGACGCCGTGTCTGAAATTCTTGACAGTTAGCTTTATAATAGATAGGTATGAAATAAGCAGGCAAGGAGGTACAGACTGTTGGAGGCCTATTGCGTTAAGTGTCGAGCTAAGAGAGAGATTCAAAACCCGACAAAGGTAACCCTTAAGAATGGTAAGCCGGCTACGACGGGTACCTGTCCCGTATGTGGCACAAAGGTATTTCGTATCGGCTAGATACTAGCCGGGTGAAAGCTCCGTTCAGGGAATATAAGCTTCCACAGCCAGGGAGCCGTTTATTTGTGTTCGTCCTGGCTTAAGGCGGCGTGGTTTCTAACACGGGGTTGGTTATACAGTTCTACCGGCAACACGAATAAGAATGGAGAGTAACTGATAAATTGGGAAATGTTAATGTGGCCGTAATCGGCGTGGGCAACTGTGCTTCATCCCTGATTCAGGGAGTGACCTACTATCAGAAGGCCCGGGACAATGAATTCATTCCCGGACTGATGCATGTGAACCTGGGTGGTTATCACATAAGTGATATCAAGTTCGTGGCCGCCATTGATATCGATAAAAACAAGGTGGGTAAAGACCTGGCTACGGCCATCTTCACGCCGCCTAATAATACCTTCAAGTTCTCCGATGTACCCCAGACCGGCGTAAAGGTGGCCAGGGGTATGACCCACGATGGCCTGGGCAAGTACCTCTCTCAGATTATCACCAAGGCGCCGGGGGCAACGGCCGATATCGTGAAGATACTCAAGGAAACGAAAACGGATGTCGTCATCAACTACCTGCCGGTGGGCAGCGAAGAGGCCACCAAGTGGTATGTGGAGCAGGTGTTGGAGGCCGGTTGCGCTTTTATAAACTGCATTCCCGTATTTATCGCCAGGGAGAAGTACTGGCAGGAGCGTTTCATAAAGAAGGGGCTGCCGCTTATAGGAGATGACATAAAGTCGCAGGTGGGGGCCACCATTGTCCACCGGGTGCTGACCAGGCTCTTCCGCGACCGCGGCGTCCGGCTGGAGAGGACCTATCAGCTGAACTTCGGCGGCAACACAGACTTCTACAATATGCTGGAGCGCGACCGGCTGGAATCCAAGAAGATATCCAAGACCAACGCCGTAACCTCGCAGCTGGACTATAAGCTGAGCCCCGACGATATACATGTAGGTCCCAGCGACTATGTACCCTGGTTGACAGACCGCAAGTTCTGCCATATCAAGATGGAAGGGCGCACCTTCGGCGATGTTCCTCTGGACCTGGAGCTGAAGCTGGAGGTATGGGACAGCCCCAACTCGGCGGGGGTGGTCATAGATGCCATAAGGTGCTGCAAGCTGGGCCTTGACCGCAAGCTCAAAGGCTCCCTCATCGCCCCTTCGTCATACTTCATGAAGTCACCGCCGGTGCAGTACACGGATGACGAGGCGCACCATATGGTGGAGAAGTACATCGCCGATACCAGGACGGGCCAAGTAGCAGAGCCTGGTAAGCAATCTAAGCAAGGGGGAAAGTGAGGCCGTCCTTCTTGAGATAGCCTTAAAAATATCTGTGGTGGGGTCAATTACTTTATGAAGATAGCATTAGTCTCTCCTTATGATTATGCTTATGCCAGTGGCGTCAATATCCATATCCAGTCTCTGGAACGCCAGTTAAACAAGATGGGCCACCAGGTCAAGGTTATTGCTCCTTCGTCTGCCAAAATTGACGGCACTGATGACAAATTCATACGCATAGGCAGGCCCGTTCCCGTACCCGCCGGCGGTACTATCTGCCGCGTTACCGTATCACTGCGGCTGGCCAATCGCATCAAGGAGGTGCTGGCCAGGGAAAAGTTTGATATTATCCACCTCCATGAGCCTTTTGTGCCCATGCTGTGCAGCGCCGTCCTCCGCTTCTCAGATTCACTGAATATAGGCACCTTTCATGCTTTTGAGGGTAAACCTGGCTATAACTTAGGTTGGCCCTTTGGACGGATATTGCTGTGGAGGCGGTCCCACAAACTCGCTGGAAAAATCGCCGTGTCGGAGCCGGCCAGGGAGTATGCCAGCAAGTATGTCCCGGGACACTATGATATTATCCCCAACGGGATTGATATGGAGCGTTTTTCTTCTGATGTGTCCCCGATTGATGAATACTGCGATGGAAAACTAAATATTCTGTTTGTCGGTCGTCTAGAGCAGCAAAAAGGACTGGGTTATCTGCTCAAGGCCTATAAGCAGGTCAAGCGGGAAATATCAAATTCACGCCTCATCGTTGTCGGCCCCGGTACCAGACTGCGTCCCGGGTATGAAAGGCAGGTGCTGCGGGACGGTTTAAGCGATGTAGTTTTCGTTGGCGGTAAGTCCCAGGAAGAGTTGCCCAGATATTATAAAACAGCCGATGTATTCTGCTCTCCGGCTACCGGCCTGGAGAGCTTCGGTATTGTTTTGCTGGAGGCAATGGCGCTGGGCAAGCCGATAGTGGCTACTGATATTGAGGGTTATGCCAGCGTTCTAACCCACGGGCGTGAGGGCCTGATGGTGCCGCCTCGGGACGTCGACCAGCTGGCGGGGGCCCTCATCAGGTTTATGAAGGATGAAAAACTGCGGCGGGAGATGGGCCAGAGAGGTCTGCTTACAGCCAGGAATTATAGCTGGGAGCGCGTAGCCCACCGTATTACCGACTATTACCAGAAGATAATGGATGAGGCTGGGGAAACCAGGCGCCAGCACCGCAGTGAGGCGGCCTCTGTGCTCGTTTGAGCAGGCCCGCCGGAAGACCGAATCATATCCCAAAGCGACGGTTTGATTGAATTTAGCGCAGCTTCGTGATGCCGCTGGCCGAAATATTACCCGGCCCGTAGTCGGCCTGCTGGCCAAGACACCGCTGACACCCAGCGCACTTACTTGGTTCGGATTTACCGTATCGGTAGGGGCGGCGGTACTGGTGGCTTACGATAGTCTTCTGGCTGCCGGTCTGCTGGTGCTGGCGGCCGGCCTCTTTGATATGCTGGACGGGGCGCTGGCGCGCCACACGGGGCGGGTCAGCCGCTTCGGTGCCGTCTTGGACTCTACACTGGACAGGCTATCCGAGGCGGCCATCCTGGTGGCCGCTGTCTTTCTGTTTGCCACCGAGGCTATGGTGGCGGCCGCCGTCCTTGCCGGCGCTACGCTTGCCGGGGCAATGACGGTAAGCTATCTCCGCGCCCGGACGGAGGCCCTGGGGCTGGCCGGCCGAGGCGGCCTGTTCACACGGCCGGAGCGGGTTATCGCACTGGCGCTGGGCCTTCTGATAGACCAACTGATAATAGCCCTGGTTATCGTGGCTGTTTTCAGCTTTATTACCGCCGGCCAGAGGCTGATAGGCGCCTGGCTCCAGCTGAAGAAAGGCTAGCCGGGAATACCCGGCGCAGTTTGTTTTTGGCGCCGATTATAGTAGAATTAAGCACGCAGGAGGCTACGAATGCCGGTTATAGCTGCCGTAGGTGGCCAATGGGGAGATGAGGGCAAGGGTAAGGTAATCGACCAGCTGGCCGAAGCCGCCCAGCTGGTTGTGCGCTTTTCCGGCGGCGATAACGCCGGACATACCGTCATAAACCCTCACGGTGAGTTCAAGCTGCACCTTATTCCGGCCGGCATCTTCTATCCCCACGTGGTCTGCGTAATTGGCAACGGCGTCGTCGTCAACCCGGCCGTTTTCCTCAAGGAAAAGGCGCAGCTGGAGAAGCGCGGCCTAGGTACAGGCAATCTTTTCATAAGCGACCGGGCTAACCTGGTGATGCCCTATCACCGGCTGCAGGACAACCTGGAGGAAAAGGCCCGTGGCGGCAAGGCATTGGGAACCACCCATCGCGGCATCGGCCCCGCCTTTGCCGATAAGGCGGCCAGGCTGGGAATAAGGGCTGGCGAGCTTATGGATAAAGACGCCTTCAGGGAGAGGCTAGGATCTGTCCTGGAGTATAAAAATCGGCTTCTGACCAAAGTCTACGAGGCCGAGCCACTTTCATTTGACGAGGTATTTGAGCAGTATATGGGCTACGCCGAGCTACTTACCCCGCATATAAAAGAGACCACGGCTATGCTGGAAATGGCCGCAAGGGAAGACAAGGTGATCCTCCTGGAGGGGGCGCAGGGGACGCTGCTTGACCCCGACTTCGGCACCTACCCCTTCTGTTCCTCGTCTTCGCCGTTGGCGGCCAACGGCTGCCTGGGGTCTGGTATCGGCCCCACTGATGTTGACTGTGTGCTGGGCGTCTATAAGGCTTACTGCACCCGTGTCGGAGCCGGCCCTATGCCTACCGAGCTCCACGACGAGACGGGGGATTTCATAAGGAACCGGGCCGGTGAGTTCGGCACCACCACCGGCAGACCGCGCCGCATCGGCTGGTTTGATGCCGTGGCCGCTCGCTTCACCCGGCGGGTGAACGGCCTCACCGGGACGGCCATCACCCGTCTGGATATACTGGACGTTATGCCCCGTCTCAATGTCTGCGTCGCCTATCGGCTGGACGGCAAGATTATAGACTATTTTCCGGCTGATGCCGCCGCCCTGGAAAGATGCCAGCCGGTGTACGAGGAACTGGAAGGCTGGCTGACCGATACCAGCGCCGTAAGGGATTACGAAAAACTACCGTTAAAGGCCAGGAAATACCTGGAGCGGATGGAAGAGCTTATGCTCTGCCCGGTTAACCTCGTCTGCGCCGGCCCGGCCAGGGAGCAGACTATCACCAAGACGCCCGTCTGGTAGGGGCTATAGCGGCAGGTCTATCCGGTAGCCCTTCAGCGCTTCCTGCAGGAAGGCGGTCGTTTTCTCATCCGGCGGCAGCAGTGGCGGGCGCGGTTCGCCCACGGCAAAGCCGATGTGGTTCAGCAGGTACTTAAGCGGCACCGGGTTGGACACCACGAAACAGGAGTCAAAGAGGGGCATCAGGTGGCGGTGGATGCGGGCCGCGTCTTTCGTCTGGCCGGCGGCGAAGAAATCCAGCATATCCTTTATATGGCGGCCCACCAGGTGGGAGACGACGCAGATAACGCCGTAGCCGCCCAGGGCCATAATAGGCAGGGTATCGGCGTCGTTGCCGCTCCAGACGGTGAAATCATCACCGGTCTCGTTTATTATCTGCGCAATAGCGGCCAGGTTGGCGCTGGCTTCCTTGGTGCCCACGATGTTGTCCACACGGCTCAGGCGGATGGTCGTCTCCGCCGAGAGGTTGACAACGGTGCGCGAAGGCACGTTATAGACGATGCAGGGCAGACGGGTGGCCCCGGCGACGGCTTTAAAGTGCTGGTAAAGCCCTTCCTGGCTGGGCTTGTTGTAGTAGGGCACCACCAGCAGGCAGGCATCCACACCGGTCTTCTCAGCCTGTTTGGTGGCTGATATGGCCTCGGCGGTTGAGTTGGAGCCGGTGCCGGCTATCACCGAGCCGCGGTTACCGACGGCGGACTTAACGGCGGCGAAGAGCTTGAGCTCCTCATCGCGGACAAGGGTGGGCGATTCGCCGGTGGTGCCGACGATCACAACCCCGTCGCTGCCGGAGTCCAGCAAGGCCAGCGCCAAGCGCTGGGCCTGTTCGTAGTCCACGGAGCCGTCTTCGGCAAAGGGGGTTACCATGGCGGTAATCAACCTTCCAAGATCTTTCATCTCAAACCTCCGGCGTTTATCCAGCCCCTCTTTATTCCCTCCTCGGCAATCTGGACGGCGTTTAAGGCGGCCCCTTTCCTCAGGTTATCGGCCACAATCCACATCACCAGCCCCCTGAGCGAGGAGGCGTCCTGGCGGATGCGGCCGACAAACACCTCGTCGCTGCCGGCGGCAGACCAGGGCTGCGGGTAGAGGCTTATGGTGGGGTCGTCCAGTACCCTTATCCCCGGCGCCTTGCTTAGTATGCGCTCAACTTCGTCGGTGGATATTATATCCGTAAACTCCACGTTGACCGCTTCGCTGTGCCCGGTGAAAACAGGCACCCGTACACAGGTGGCCGAGATGGCCAGGTCATCGGCGTGCATAATCTTGCGTGACTCTTCCACCATCTTCCATTCTTCTTTGGTGTAGCCATTGTCCATAAATACATCTATCTCCGGCAGCACGTTGAAGGCTATCTGGTGGGGGTAGATATGAGGCACCGGTGTCTGGCCGTCCAGCACCTGCTTGGTCTGGGCGGTAAGCTCATCGACAGCGGCGGCGCCGGTACCGGTTACCGCCTGGTAGGTGGATACCACGATACGCTTGATGGGATTTACCTTGTGCAGCGGATAGAGGGCTACTACCATCTGGATGGTGGAGCAGTTGGGGTTGGCGATTATCCCCTTATGCCTGCCGATGTCCTCCGGGTTAACCTCCGGCACCACCAGGGGTATTTCCGGCTCCATGCGGAAAGCCGAGCTGTTGTCGATGACCACCGCCCCCGCCTGGGCGGCGATAGGGGCGAAGTGGTGGCTGACCTCGGCGCCGGCGGAGAAGAAGGCGATATCAATGTCCTTTAGAGATTCGGCCGTCGTTTCCTCTACGACAATTTCATCGTGGTTGACGAACAGCTTTTTACCGCTGGAGCGGTCCGAAGCCAGCAGGCGCACCTCTTCTGCGGGGAAATTACGCTGCTCCAGGATTTTGATAAACTCACGACCCACCATTCCGGTAGCGCCGACAATGGCCACGCTGTAATCCGTCATTATATGCTCCTAGAGACCGAGTAGGCTGTCCAGACCGAAGGCGAGCCCTTTTCGCTGCATGACTTCTCTGACGGCCAGGATAACGCCGGGCATGAAGCACTCCCGGCTGATACTGTCGTGCCTGATGGTAAGGGACTGCCCCAGGGCGCCCAGGATTACCGTTTGATGGGCCAGCAGGCCGGGCAGCCGGACGCTGTGGACGGCGATGCCGCTAACCTGTTTACCTCGGCTTGTGGCGTCACCCTGCTGCGGCGGCGCCAGGAAAGGCTTACCCCTGGCGGCGGCCATAGCCGCGGCCGTGGCCAGGGCAGTGCCGGAGGGGGCGTCCACCTTGCCATCGTGATGGAGCTCTATTATCTCGGCGTTATCCATATATCGGGCTGCTATCCCGGCCATGTGAATCATCAAAACGGCACCCAAAGCGAAGTTAGGGGCGATAACGGCACCTATGTTATCGGCCAGGGCCAGGCGGTCAATCTCGGCCAGGTCTGCGGCGGAGAGGCCGCTGGTGCCTATTACTGGCCTAACGCCGTGCTCTATGGCTGTACGCACTGTCGGCATGGTGGCCGAGGCGATGCTGAAATCTACCAGCACATCCGGCTGACAGCTTTCCAGGAGGGATGCGGCGTCGGCGGATATGGGAACGGAGCCGTTGTCTTCGGGTAGCTTTAGCTGGCTGCCGGCTGGCTTAAGCTCAATTGCCCCCACCACCTGCATTCCCGGCGCACGGCACACGGCGCTGATGACCTGCCGCCCCATATTGCCTGAGGCGCCCTGGATCACCACTCTTATTGCTTCCATAGTGCCTTACCTGTTAAACGGCCGACGTTGACCGCCACCCGGCGGGTGGGAACGGGGCGGCTGCTGGTCGCGCTGGCTGCGGAAAGGGTAGTCCGGTGTCGGGCCGCCCTGCTCGGCGGCCCCTTCCAGGAGGGCGCGTATGGAGAGGTTTATCCGCCCCTGGCTATCTATATCTATTACCTTTACCTTGACCTCGTCGCCCATCTTGACCACATCATCCACCTTGTCCACGCGGCGGTTGGCCAGCTCACTGATGTGAACCATGCCGTCCTTACCGGGTACCAGCTCCACGAAGGCGCCGAAACCCATAATGCGTACGACCTTGCCGGTGTAGATATCGCCTATGGCCACATCCTTGGTCAGGTCCTGTATCATCTTGATGGCCTTATCGGCGGATTCCTGGGAGGTAGCTCCCACAAATACGATGCCTTCGTTATCGACATCTATGGTGGTGTCGGTTCCCTCCTGGATGGCCCTTATAGTCTTGCCACCGGGGCCGATAAGGGAGCCGATCTTCTCCGGATCTATGGTTATCTTGTGCATACGTGGGGCATAGGGGCTCATTTCGGCCCGGCTGGCGCCGATAGTCTTACCCATCTCGCCCAGGATGAACATGCGCGCCCCCAGCGCCTGCTCCAGCGTCTTGTTTACTATCTCCAGGCTGATGCCCTTCACCTTCATATCCAATTGGATGGCGGTGATGCCTTTATCCGTACCTGCCACCTTGAAGTCCATATCCCCGTAGTTGTCTTCCATGCCCTCAATATCCGTCAGCGTGACGAATTTATTATTCTCGCCGGTAACCAGGCCGATGGATATGCCGGCCACGGCACGACTAATGGGGATACCGGCGTCCATTAACGACATGCTTGAGGCGCAGGTGCTGGCCATAGAGGTGCTGCCATTAGAGCTAAGAACCTCCGATACCAGGCGGATGGTGTAAGGGAAGTCTTCGTCCTTGGGCAGAATCGGCAGCAGGGCCCTTTCGGCCAGAGCGCCGTGGCCGATCTCACGACGGCTGGTGGAGCCGGCACGTTTAGCCTCGCCGACGGAGTAGGGGGGGAAATTGTAGTGGTGGATGAAGCGCTTGGAGTCTTCCAGTCCCAGCCCGTCCAGCGGCTGTTTCCTGTTCATCGGCCCCAGGGTGGTTATCGTCAATACCTGCGTTTCACCCCGGCTGAAGAGGGCCGAGCCGTGAACGCGGGGTAGCACGCCCGCCTCGGTGGCTATGGGCCGGATTTCATCAAGGCGACGGCCCGTCGGCCTCAGCCCCTTCTCTAAAAGGACGCTGCGGAACTCCTTCCTGACAAGGCCGTCGAAAACGGCCAGGATTTCAGATTCACCGTGAGATTCGGCCAAGCTGGCCACCAGCTCCTTTTTAAGGGAGGACATGGCTTCGGCGCGTTGCGCCTTGTCCGTATGGCCAAGGGCGGCGGACAGCTTATCGCCGGCCGCTGCCGAGACAGCCGCGACGAGATCCGTGTCGGCCTCGGTGGACGGCACCTCCAGCTTGGGCTTGCCGATAACATTTCTGAGTTCTTCCTGGATTTTGATAACAGCCTGGTTGGCCTCATGGCCGAACTTTACCGCCCGGGCCACTACATTCTCCGACACCTCACTGGCGCCGGCCTCCAGCATTATGACGGCCTCACCGGTGCTGGTCACAACCAGGTCCAACTGGCTCTTTTCCATCTGGGGGAAGGTGGGGTTTACCACCAGCTCGGAATCAATATAGCCGACATGGACGGCGCTGATAGGTCCGTCGAATGGCATCTCCGAGATGGCAAGAGCCGCCGAGGCACCAATAGTGGCCAGGACGTCGGGGTCGTTTTCGTGGTCTACGGAGAAGGTGGTAATAATAATCTGAACGTCGCGGCGCCAGTTCTTGGGCAGCAGCGGCCTGATGGGACGATCCGTCAGGCGGGCGGTAAGGGTGGCCGATTCAGTGGGCCGGCCCTCCCGGCGCAGAAAGCCGCCCGGAATCTTGCCGGCGGCGTAGTGTCTCTCCTCGTAGTCGATGGTCAGCGGCAGGAAGTCAACGCCCTCCCGCTCCCGTCCGATGGTGGCGGTGACCAGGATAAAAGTATCGCCATAGCGGACGGTCACGGCGCCGCTGGCCTGGCCGGCCAGCTTACCGGTCTCGATGACCAGATTTCTGCCGCCTATGCTTGTTTCAAATGAATGGGAAGTTGTCAATGGTCTCTCCTTAAGAATTGTGATGAGAAGCTAAGAAAAGCTACTTGCGCAGACCGAGCTTGGCAATCAGCTTCTGATAGCGGTCGGCGTCCTCATTCCTAAGGTAGGACAACAGGCGCCGGCGGCGGCCGACAAGCCGCAGCAGGCCTCGTTTGGTGTGGTAGTCGTGGCGGTTATCTGCCATATGGTCGGTAAGCTGGTGTATACGGGTGGTCAGTACGGCTACCTGGACCTCGGTGGAACCGGTGTCCTTCTCGTGGTGGGCGAACTCGCTCATGATTTGCGTCTTCTGCTGCTTTTCCAAACTTTTCCTTAGACCTCTCTCAATTAAACAAGGAATTATAACATAAGTTACCGGGGCTGTAAAACAAGCACCCTCACGTTCCATTGTATTTGATAAACAGGGTCATTTCCTGTATATTGGAGTTGTAGTCCGTCTGTTCCCAACATAGGTTTGCCGTGAATATTGGTGTCTGTAGAATCAGGCTTCGCCTGCCCCGGAATTCATCCCTAAAGGGCAAGAGGCAGGTGCTCAAATCCATCGCCAGCCAGCTCAAGAACAGGTTCAATGTCTCTGTGGCTGAGGTTGACGATAACGACCTCTGGCAGGCGGCCACGCTGGGCGTCTGCCTGGTCTCCAACAACAGGCGCTTTACGGACGAAGTCCTGGGCAAAGTGGCCGGTTTCGTCGGCAATGGCCGCTTTGATGTCGAACTGCTGGACTGCCAGACGGAAATCATCAACTTCTAGTGAGCCGCTGTGGATACTGAGGCCTTCATTCATCATATAAGCACCCTGCCCAACTATGGCGGCCAGATTGCCCATATTGAGCATATCCGGCCCCTGGAGGCGGACTACGGTCGTCTGGACGGGGCACTGGCGGCCCCCCTGGCTGTGTGCTTGAAAGAGAATGGCCTGCTGCCCCTCTATAGCCATCAGGCGCAGGCCATAAACAGTGCCCTCAGCGGGCAAAATGTGATGGTGGCCACTTCCAGCGCCAGCGGCAAGACATTGTGCTACAACGTACCGGTGCTCCAGGCGCTTCTCACCGAACCGGGCAGCCGCGCCCTCTATCTATTCCCCACTAAGGCGCTGGCCCAGGACCAGCTGCGGGGGTTGCAGCAGATATTCGGCCCGGTGCTGAAGGGCGATGAAATAGACACCTTCGACGGTGATACCCCGCAACCGGAGAGGGCGGCCATAAGGCGGAAGGCCCGCATCGTGCTGACCAACCCGGACATGCTCCACCTGGGCATCCTACCCAACCACCAGTCCTGGGCGGGGCTGCTCAAGCACCTGCGCTATGTGGTGGTGGACGAGGCCCACAGCTACCGCGGCGTCTTCGGCTCCCATGTGGCCAACGTGCTGCGGCGCCTAAGGCGCCTTTGCCGCATTTACGGCTCCTCCCCCCAGTTCATAGTCTGCTCGGCCACCATTAACAACCCCGGCGAGCACGCCGGCAAGCTTAGCGGTCTGCCCTTTACCGTGGTGGAGGCTGACGGCTCACCCAGCGGCGGCAAGGACTTCGTTTTCTGGAACCCGCCTCTTATTGACGAGGCCAAAGGCATGCGCGCCAGTGCCAACAGCGAGTCCTCGGCCCTGTTCAGCCAGTTGGTGAGCCGGGATATACGCACCCTGAACTTCACTCGCAGCCGCCGCCTGACCGAGATTATCTTTAAATACTCCCGGCAGCGGCTGTTGGAGGAGAACTCGGCGCAGGCTGCCCGCATCAAGCCCTACCGCGCCGGCTACCTAGCCAAGGACAGGCGCCGCATAGAGGGGGAGCTCTTCGGCGGCCAACTTACCGGGGTGGTGGCCACCACCGCCCTTGAGCTGGGCATAAACATAGGCGACCTGGAGGCCACAATCCTCACCGGCTACCCCGGCAGTATCGCCAGCACCTGGCAGCAGGCGGGACGTAGCGGGCGGGCCGGCGGGAGGTCATTAAGCTTTCTCATCGGCCGGGACAACCCCCTTGACCAGTACTTCATGCGCCACCCCGAGTACTTCTTCGGCAAAAACTACGAGAGCGCCCTGATAAACCCCGATAATCCCTACATATTGAAGGGACACCTCCTGGCGGCGGCCTGGGAGCTGCCGTTGGTGGATAGCGATGCGGGCTACTTCGGCCCCGGTTTTACAGCAACGGTGACCGAGCTCGAAGGGCAGGGCCTGTTAAGACGGCGGCGCGGCCGTATTCACCTGTCGCCGCGAATTGATTACCCGGCCGGCGAGGTGAACATAAGGGCCGCCTCCGGTGAGAACTACGCCCTCATAGACAGCGTAAGCGGCACCCTGCTGGAGACGGTGGAGACCAGCCACGCCTTCTTCCAGCTGCACACCGGGGCTATATACCTGCACCAGGGGGAGTCCTACCTGGTCACCGAGCTTGACCTGGCCAGCCGCACCGCCCATGCACGGCCTACCAGAGCGTCTTACTACACAGTGGTCAAGGACCTGACCGACATCCGCGTGAAGAAGGTGCTCAAGAGCAAGCGCTGCCGCCAGACAAACGTGCACCTGGGTGAGGTGGAGGTAACCGTCAGCGTTATCGGCTTCAAGAAAAAGGCCCATTTCACCGAGGATGTTATCGGCGAGGAGACGCTTGACCTGCCGCCGCAGCGGTTCGCTAGCGTCGCCCTCTGGTTTGACATACCGGCCGGGCTGCTGGACGGGCTGGAAAAGAAGGGACTTGACGCCGCCGGCGGCCTGCACGCCGCCGAGCATGCCGCCATCGGTATCCTGCCGCTGTTCGCCCTCTGTGACCGCAACGACATCGGCGGCGTCTCCACCGCGCGGCACCCCGATACCGGTAAGGCCGGCATATTCATCTACGACGCCTATCCCGGCGGTGTCGGCATCGCCGAAAGGGGCTTTGAGCTGGTTGAGAAACTGTGGCGGACGACGCTCCAGGCAATCACCGAGTGTCCCTGCCAGGACGGCTGCCCTAGCTGCATCCAGTCGCCCAAGTGCGGCAACAACAACAAGCCCCTGGATAAGAAAACCGCCGCGGTAATAATCAGGAGCCTGCTTACGAAGCAGCCCCGTTGAGCGGGCGGCCGTTTCTTGGTATAATAAGGATGGCCTTCAGTGGCGGCTGAGATAACTTTAACGGCTTCCCCGGCAGCATTCTCCAAGAGCAAAAGGGGGGACACTGCCCCCGCCGGTAGCCTGGCATAAAAGCTGGAGCGGGAATGATAACCTTAAACATAGACCCTGTTGCCTTCACCATAGGCTCCCTAGCGGTTCGGTGGTACGGCATTATGATAGCTCTGGCTATCCTGGTGCTGGTGCTGTGGCTGGTACGGGCCATAAGAAAAGGGGCCGATATCTCCTATGACACCCTCTTTACGGCGGCGCTGGTGGCCATACCCTCCGCGGTGATATTCTCCCGGCTGCTGCATGTTATTGACAAGTGGTCGTTCTACAGCCAGAACCCCGGCCAGATACTTGGTTTTTCCGGTCTGACCATCTACGGGGCCATACTGGGGGCCACCCTGGCCGTCTGGGTTTACAGCCGTTTCGCCAGCTTCCGCTTCGCCTACCTGGCCGATATCGCCGCCCCCGGCATCGTGCTGGCCCAGGCCGTCGGCCGGGTGGGCTGCATCCTGAACGGCTGCTGTTACGGTTCCCCGACAGACCTTTTCTGCGGCGTCATCTGGGAACACCCGGGTAGCGCCGCCCCCATCGGCGTGGCCGTTCACCCCACACAGTTCTATGAGATTATCTTGCTGCTGCTGATGTTCGGCGGCCTGTTGTGGCTGCGGGGAAGGCTCAAGCTGGACGGCGCACTGTTTATGGCCTATCTGGGCCTCTACTCGCTGTGGCGCTTCGGTATCGGCTTTCTGCGGGAGGGAGACCCCTTCCTCTTCGGCCTGCAGGAGGCCCAGGTGATAGGCCTGATAGTGGTGGTCGTAGTTGTGCCGCTGCTTATTTACCGCGTACGAAAGGCCAGAGACGAGCTATCGGAATAGGGCTACATCCTGTCTTTAAAGCTCTTGCGGAGAAAGGCGGCGCGCCAGTTGCCCGCTTTGTCGTGTATCTCCTTCAGCCGTGGGATGTATTGCAGCCCGGGCAGCAGCAGCATCACGATGGAATAGGCAACCAGAGTGCCTGAGTCGTAGATGAGCCAGGCGATAAACGGGGTGGTGAGCAGGGCAAAGCTGTAGCTGAAAGTGGGGAAGCGGGTCAGCAGAAGCAGCAGGCTTAAGACGGGCAACCAGACAGCCATAGCCCAAGGCATCAGAATGAAGAAGATACCTATAAGGGTGGCCCCGCCCTTGCCGCCGCGGAAATTAAGCCACAACGGAAAGCTGTGACCGGCGATAGCCGCCACCCCGGCCAGCAGAACGGTAATCTCCGGAGCTCCCAGCCAGCGGGCTAACGCCAATGCCGCCACACCTTTGCCCATATCCGCAATCAGGACCAGCACTCCGGAAGTGAAGCCCACCTGGTAGAAGACGTTCATGGCCCCCATGTTGCGCGTGCCCACCTGGCGGATGTCTATCCCCTTGCGGAGACGGCCGGCCAGGTAGGCGGATGGGATGGAGCCCAGCAGGTAGGCCAGGATAAGGGCCAGGACGCTGATGCCTATTTCGTCTGTCATTGGGACGCCTCAGGGAACATTCTATATGATTTTATCAGATGGGGCAAAGTCCAGGATATTCAGCCTAAGGGTGTCGACGCCGCGCCAGCGATCCAGCTCTAGGTTATAGACCAGGTCCAGCGGTGATTGCCGCACTTCCGCCATGGCCTCGCCCAGCCGGAAGCAGACGCCCGCCCAGCAACTTGCGGCCTGTTTCAGCTTCAGCTTGAGGTGCTGGCCGCTTGCGCCCATACTGCGGCATTCGGCGATACTGACGTTTCGGCTTAAGAAAACGGGCTCCGGGTTGCCGGCGCCGAATGGAGCCAAGCGCTGGATGGTGTCCAGCGTGGCCCCGTTGAGCTGGCTGAGCCGGACCTCCATATCAATGTCCAGGTGAGGGCGGAGGTCAACGCCGGCAAGCTGTTCAGCGGCTGTCTCGGTAAGGCACTCTTTCAGGCGGGGCAGGTTCTCCGTGGGCAGGGTGAACCCGGCCGCCTGGGCATGGCCGCCGAAGTGGGTAAGCAGCTCCGAGCATTTGGTTATGGCCGCGGTGATGTTGAACTCCGGGATGCTGCGGCAACTACCGGTGGAGACATGCTCACCGACCCTGACGGATACGGTGGGGCGGTAGAACTCATCTGACAACCGGCCTGCCACCAGCCCCAGGATACCGGCGGGGCACTCGCTGTCGCTGGTGAAAAGCAGCGGGCCGATTCCGGCGGCGGGTACCTGCTCCCTGGCCTTCTCCAGGAACCTGGCCGTCAGCTTCTGGCGCTCGGCGTTCTTGGTTTCCAGCCAGGAGGCCAATTCCTGGGCCTCGGCGGCGGAATCGGTGGTCAGCAGCCGGTAGCTGGTCATAGCGTGCTCCAGGCGGCCGGCAGCGTTCAGGCGCGGCGCCAGCACCCAGGATATGCTCTTGGCGTCCAGGCAACCCTTATCCAGCCGGGCCTGGTTCATCAGGTGGCCGATTCCCAGGCGCGGCGCGGCGTTTAATTTCACCAGCCCTTCTTTGACCAGGAAGCGGTTTTCCCCCGTTAGCGGCATGATATCGGCAACGGTGCCGATGGCTACCAGGTCCAGGAGGTCTTCCGCCTGGGACTCTTTACCACTGCCGTTGTAGAGGGCCTGGACGAGCTTGTAGGCCACGCCGACACCAGCCAGGTCGCCGGTGGGGTAGGCTGAGTCGGCCCGCTTGGGGTTGACGCTGGCCACCGCCGCCGGCAGCTCGTCAAGGGGGGTGTGGTGGTCGGTGATGACTATATCAAGGCCCATACGGTTGGCCTTTTTAATCTCCGGCAGGGCGGTTATACCGCAGTCTACGCTGATTACCAGGCTGATGCCCCCCTTGTGCAGCTTCTCTAGGGCGGCCTCTTTGAGCCCGTAGCCCTCCGTCAGGCGGTGCGGTATGTAGGGCGTTATCTGGCCGCCGAGGGCGGTAAGGCCCTTGACCAGTACGGCGGTGGCGGTGATACCGTCGGCGTCAAAGTCACCATAGACGGCAATCTTCTCGCCGGAAAGAAGCGCCTGGTGGATGCGGCTCACCGCTTGGTACATATCGGGCAGGAGGAAGGGGTCGGCTGAAAGGCGGCTGTCGGCGGTCAGGAAAAGCTCGGCCTGGCAGGGGTCGCTCAGGCCGCGGTTGTAGAGAAGCTGAGCCACCAGAGGGGGGTGTTCGCCGTGTGTGGAAAGGTCTTCGGCTGGAAGCGGCGGCTTAAGATTCCAGCGACTGTGGTTCAAGCCTAGTTCCCGTTGTACTTACCGATGATGAGCACCGAGTTGTGGCCGCCAAAACCGAAGGAGTTGGAGAGGGCGGTGGTCACCGGCACCCGGCGGGCCTTGTGGGGTACATAGTCCAGGTCGCAGTTGGGATCGGGGTTGCTGAGGTTTATCGTCGGTGGCACGACGCCGTTCTTGATGGCCAGAGCGCAGATGACGGCCTCGATAGCGCCGGCGCCACCTATCATATGGCCCAGCATAGACTTGGTGGAGCTTACCGGAATACTGGAGGCGTGTTCGCCGAAGACTGTCTTGATGGCCCTGGTTTCCATTTTATCGTTGAGCTGGGTAGAGGTGCCGTGGGCGTTGATGTAGTCAATATCGGTGGGCTTGAGGCCGGCCTTATCAAGCGCTCTCTGCATGGCCCTGGCGGCGCCCTCGCCGGTGGAGATAGGCTGGGTGACATGGAAGGCGTCGGCGCTGGCGCCGTAAGAGATAACCTCGGCCAGGATATTGGCCCCCCGTTTGAGGGCGCCCTCCAGGTTCTCCAGGACGACGATGGCTGCACCCTCGCTGATGATAAAGCCGTCCCGTTCGCTGTCAAAGGGGCGGGAGGCGGCGTGGGGATCGTCGTTGCGGGTGGATATGGCTTTGAGGGCGTTGAAGGCAGCAAATCCCAGCGGATTAATTATGGATTCGCTGCCCCCGGCCAGCATGGTGCCGGCCTCACCGTATTTTACCATAGCAAAGGCGGTGCCGATGGCGTCCGAGCCGCTGGAGCAGGCCGATGTGGTGCAGTAGTTGGGGCCTTTTAGCTCCAGGGCTATTGACACCTGGGCGGCGCCCATATCGGCTATCATCATCGGCGCCAGGAAGGGGCTGACCTTATTCGCCCCTTTCTCCTGGAGCACCACCGCCTGCTGGAAGAGGGTACTCAGGCCTCCGATGCCGCTGCCGACGATAGTGCCGATATCGTCCTTGTTGTGGCCGTTGAGTAGGATACCCGAATCGTCTACCGCCTGCCGGGCGGCGGCCACAGAGAGCTGGGCAAAACGGTCTATACGACGCACCTGCTTACGGCTGATAAAATCGGTGGGCTCGAAGCCCTTTACCTCACCACCAATCTTGGTATCGGAGGAGCTGGTGTCAAAGAGGGTAATGTTCTCTATGCCGGACCTGCCGTTTATAAGCCCCTGCCAAGTGGTGGTGGCGTCCATACCCAGGGGGCTGACAACGCCGACTCCGGTGATAACAACGCGGTTGTGTTTACCAGACATAATAGTCGCCAAGGTACGGTTATTTATAGCATATCGTTCGCAAGCTGTCAATCGGCTTTGCTATAATGAAAGGGGAGGGACTGATGTCTGCTCAAGGAGACGGAGCTACCCGAATCGCCCTAGAAACCCTGGGCTGCAAGTTGAATCAGGCCGAGACGGAGCTTATGGCCGGGCAACTGGCCAAGGCCGGCTACCGCCTGGTGGCCGCCAACGAGCCGGCTGATGTCTACATATTGAACACCTGCACGGTAACCGGCACTGCCGACGCCAAGTCCCGCCACCTGCTCAGGATGGCGCGCCGCCGCCACCCCGGTGCGCTGCTGGTGGCCACCGGCTGCTATGCCCAGAGGGAGGCCGGCGTTCTGGCCGGGATTGCCGGTAACGGAATGGTTATCGGCAATGAGCGCAAAGAAGATATGGCGGACCTTCTCGCCGGGGCGGGCTATCCAGGCCAGCCCGGCGGTAGGGCGGAAGAAGCAGCCGGCCTGCGCGGGCGCACTATGGTCAAGATACAGAATGGCTGTGATAGTTTCTGCGCCTACTGCGTTGTGCCCCTGGTGCGGCCGCAGAAGGAGAGCCGATCGGCGGCGGAGGTCATCGCCCGCATCCGGCAGAAGGTGGCCGGGGGTCATAGAGAAGCGGTGCTCACCGGCACCGAGATAGGCAACTACAATGACAGCGGGCTGGGCCTTAGAGGGCTTATACAAAGGATACTGGCCGAAACGGATGTAACCCGGTTGCGACTTTCCTCACTGCAACCGCAGCAGATAGACGGCTCGTTGCTTGAGTTGTGGCAGGACGGGCGGCTGTGCCGCCACTTCCACCTTGCCCTGCAGAGCGGCAGCCCGGAGGTGCTTGAGCTTATGGGCCGCCGCTACACGATAGGGGATTACGGGCGGGCGGTTGCGCTTATCCGACAGACCGCGCCCGATGCCGCCATCACTACGGATATCATCGTCGGCTTTCCCGGTGAGACGGAGGCTGAGTTTGTCGAGGGCCTTGAGTTCTGCCGGGAGGTGGGCTTTGCCCGCATCCATGTCTTCCCTTACTCGCTGCGCCCGGGCACGGCCGCCGCCGGGATGCCGGGGCAGGTGCCGGCGGGAATAAAGAAACAGCGCCGCCAGCAGATGCTGGCCCTGACCGAAGAGAGCGCCGCCAGGTTCAGGGAGAGGTACCTGCGCAAGGTAATGCCCGTCCTCTTTGAGCAGAAGTCCCGTGGTCTGTGGTCAGGCCTGACCGACAACTACATTAGAGTTCACATAAAGAGCGATGGAGATTTAACCAACAGTATTCTGCCGGTAAAGATGGAGAGGCTTTATAAAGACGGGGTGGTTGGGAGTATTTCCCTCCCCAACACCACCGAGGTCTCTATCTGGCGGCGGGAGATGTCCCAGTAGGTCTCCAGCAGCTCATCCTTATCGCCCATGAGCTTAAAGCTATGCTTCTCGTAGAAGGTAATGGCCCAGCCGGCG
>DAOUZU010000091.1 GCA_030665535.1 Dehalococcoidia bacterium | reverse complement strand
GTTGGGAGTATTTCCCTCCCCAACACCACCGAGGTCTCTATCTGGCGGCGGGAGATGTCCCAGTAGGTCTCCAGCAGCTCATCCTTATCGCCCATGAGCTTAAAGCTATGCTTCTCGTAGAAGGTAATGGCCCAGCCGGCGTCGGCCCAGGTGCCCACCAGCAGACGGGGTGTGGTTACCCCCTCCATTAGATAAGCCAGCAACCGGCTGGCGATCCCCCGCCGTTGGCAGGTGGGCAGCACGTAGGCGTGGCGGATGAGGGTAACATCCTTGATTGGCTCAAGGCCCATAACGCCCACCACCCGGCCGTCTTCCTCCCAACCATAGAAGGATAGGCGAGCCATCTCCCCCTTTAGCTCTTCCAGCGGCATATAGGGCTGGTGATAGCAGTCGGCGGGGATGTGGCCTTCGTAGGCCCTGGCCGCCTCGTTGACGATGTAATAGAGGCGTTCCGTATCGGCCGACCGGCAGATGCGTATCACAAAACGCCCCCCTTTTTTTGACAGTTTAGCATATTGGCAAGCGGCCTAAAAAGATGTTATATTATTGGCGGCCAAAGTCTATACAGGAGTGATAGATGCATCGTATTTTCGCGGAAACGTTCAAGCCCAGGAAGATTATCGATAATCCCTCCAACGAAGAACTGAAAGGGTGGTCGCTGGAAAAGGGAGGCGTCCTCACCGAATTTGGCAATCTATCCGTGGTGAGCAAGCAGCGCAACCGCATCGCCAAGTTTACCGAGGTCGTGCTGGATGAGCTTGGCCGGCAGGACGAGCAG
The DNA here is from genome assembly GCA_030665535.1 of Dehalococcoidia bacterium. GTDB lineage: Bacteria > Chloroflexota > Dehalococcoidia > Dehalococcoidales > JAUXAE01 > JAUXAE01. Next base: position 3,970 of record DAOUZU010000091.1, on the reverse strand, counting down.
TTGATTCACCAGGTTATGCAGTACCTGGCCGATAAAGAAATGATAATGATGGACAGGGTGATGTGCCAGGCCCCCGGTTTCAAGAAGAACGCCCGCCTCTATATAACCGCCGACTATCCCCGCCTGCCGCTGATGTGGGGCAACACCCTCTTCCCGTCTGATGGCGGAGAGCCGGACTTCACCACCATCACCGTACCGGAGTGGCCGGAGAAAAGGGTGTTGGTCTTCCCGGATACGGGTACTACCCTGATACTGGGTACGGACTACAAGGGTGAGAACAAGAAATCCATGCTGCGTCAGGTTATGTACTGGGCCAAGCAGCGGGGGGACCTGGGCCTGCACGCCGCCAGCAAGATACTGCGCGTCCGCCGTAACGGCAAGATGACGGACTCTGGCTTTCTCCTCTTTGGCTTGAGCGGAACGGGCAAGACGTCCCTTTCCTGTCACTCCCATTGGCTGCGCCACCCGGAGAGGGTAGTCATCCGCCAGGACGACGTCAACCTGCTCCGTGCCGAGGGTTCCGCCATCGGCACGGAGGAATCCTTCTACCTCAAGACGGACGCCCTTGAACCCGGCGCCCAGCCCCTGCTCTACGCCGCCGCCATCAGCCCGCGGGCCATCCTGGAGAATGTGGCCGTAGACCCGGGCACGGGCAAAGTGGACTTCTTTGATTCCACCCTTACCTCCAACGGGCGGGGGATGGTGAAGAGGGCGGACATCGCTTTCACCGATGACAGTATAGACCTGAAAAAGGTGGATTACTGCGTCTTCATCACCCGCCGCTATGACATTATGCCGCCGGTGATACGCTTAAGCCCGGAGTGGGCAGCGGCCGCTTTCATGCTGGGCGAGTCCATCGAAACATCGGCCGGAGACCCCTCCCAGGCGGGCAAGCAGCTCCGGGTGGTCGGCACCAACCCCTTTATAGTCGGCTCGCATGAGGAGGAGGGCAACGCCTTTCTGCATATTCTGCGGCACAATCCGGATATCCAGTGCTTCATCATGAACACGGGCAAGGTCGGCGGGCAGGAGAACGGCGCCAAGATAGCCGTGGTGGATTCGGTCAAGATTATAGAGATGATAGCCCGCGACGAGATTACCTGGAAGCGGGACGCTTTCTGGGGCTATGATGTACCGGAGGCGGTGCCCGGTATGGACATACACCGGTTTGACCTGAGCCATTTCTATTCGGATGAAGAGGTACGCCGGATGTCCGTGGCGCTCAGGCAGGAGAGGCTCCAGTGGCTTGCCAAGTTCCCCGGCCTGGCCCCGGAGATAGTAGGGGCGGTTAAAGGATAGGGAAAACCTGGCGCGCCCAGGGTTCAATCTGCGGCTACTGGCGCCGGCCGCGGTCTCTGGGGGGATTTTGCTAACCCTAAGGGCAACTTCGGCTTCAGCCTTGTCCGCCTCGGCCTTGGTCTTGTGCACCGTGCCATCAGGATGGTTAGGCGGAGAGTAGACGGTATAAAGCTTCACAGCTCCCGTTGCAGTCTTGTTGCTGAAGATACTCAGTCAGATTGGGATACGACTTGGTGCCTAGCCTCTTCTGCTGATTCCTTACGTGTACTGTTAGCTATAACGCCTGATATGAAGGTACAGGACGTTACTTATCTACTTTTTGGGCCGGGGTAGCTTTTTAATCACAGCGGTAAACTCTTTTCTCGTGAACGCTTTGAGGGTTGTTGTCCTCGCGTTTCCCCGCGAGCCAAGCGCCAGTAGAAAGGTAGCCACCGCCTCATCGCCGGGCAGTTCAACTATAGCCACGTTGTCATAGTCTCCCAAAACCATATAGAAATCAAGCAGGTGGCCTCCCATCGCTTCCAGGAGAGCGGCAACCTGTTCAATCCGCCGGGGTGCGTTCGCAATGTCCTTTATTCCTTGGTCGGTCAGTTTCAATAATAGGATATAGGTTTGCATATAGCTGTCCTCCCTTCGTCTATATTCGTATTATACTCCCGTGCAGCAAGATTCGTATTTCCAATTTTGTAATTACATCCCAGTGTAAAGTCGTTCCTTTGTTGGGTTTCATTTGGTTAAAAGGAACCGCTCTTGATACCCATTGACAACTCCCCTATCGGGGAGTAGATTTGCTGTAAATCACGAGCAGAATCATGTCTATAGTACCTGAATTTGAAATAGGTGTCTGGAATGCTTGGATACTAACGCTCTTCATTTTCTTGCATGCCTTAGTACTATCCCTAGTTTTCAAGGAAAAGGAGAAGTCGCAAGAGAGGATTCCTCAAAGTCAATCTGAGAAAAATGCTGATACTTTTAGAACAATCCTACTGTACCTTATGTTTGCATATTCAGTATTTCTACCCCTACAAACGGGAACACCATGGCTTTACACAGGTATAGGAATCTATTTATTAGGTATAGTTTTATACACAGTGGTAATGACTAACTGGTATTCCTCTCCAGAAGGGAAACCAGTAATGAAGGGTATTTACCGATATTCTCGGCATCCGCAATACCTAACCCAAAAGATAGTGTTTGTTGGAATTGGTATAGTCACGGCCTCATGGCTTTTTCTAGTAATCCTCACCATCTATATGGTGTTTGTTAATATCCAAACAAATGCCGAAGAACGCTTCTGTTTAGATAAGTATGGTGATTCCTACCGTAAATACATGAAACAAACTTCCAAGTGGTTTGGAATATCTAAATCGGAATAGAAGTAATAGGATACGGAGGTGGTTATCATGGTAAAATGGGCAGACTTTGGGATTTCTGCGGTCAGGTACAATGAAGAAAGAACGAATATAGAGAAGGTTTTCATACATGAGGATAAAGGTGAAACAATTGGCCCCGGTGCAACAAAAACAAGAAGACTAATAGTTAGGGAAATTAAAGACGGCAAAAGATACGCGACTATACTAAAAACTAACAAAGGGGAATGGGAAAAAGGTCAAGACGTTAATATTATTGAAGTCAATAATGAAGAGTATCTACGTACAGATGTTAATGAAACCGGAGCGGACAACTTAGAAAATCTGCCGGAATTCTAATTGCTCCACTATTATTGCTACCTTTGGGATATCATTACCAAAGGGAGGTTGTCAATGGAGAGATAATCGTTCCTTTTTTAGTGAAGCTGTCAGAAGGGGGGATTTAACTATAAAGGAACCTATTACATCCATATAGTCATACCGATGTTCATCCAATGGTGAGCTCTAAACTCGATAATAATAATGCCAAATGTCGTATGGTTATGGCCATAGGAACAATGCCCAGAAATGCAACTATGAAGGAGTATTAAGTATTTAGAACAATTGTCTTCCTAGTGTATAAGCACTTAGTATTAAGGTAAGTTGGTTGGGGTGGAGGGTGAATGAGGATAAAGGAGATTTGATCAAACCCGAAAAACTGGAGAACCGCCACCTTAATCCTGGTCACTTAGATGACGGGGAGCCAATAGTGAAACCGACTTGTAAGGGTCGGTTTATTTATTTAGTAAAACTCTAGTGTTTCCTTAGAGGTTCTTTATAAGTCTTCTTCTATAATCCTAGAGTACGAAATAGTAATAAAGAGGAATAGTCCTACATCTATATAAGACTTGTCTGACATACAGGAGTTATCTGTAGTCATATGCTTTAAACAGATCTGAATAGAGTCATATATCAATTGACTGGAGGCCATAATAATGAGAAAGATAGCCATACTTCCGATAGCACTAATAGTAATCGGGATAACAGTGCTAGGTTGCCCTGGAAATGGTGGTAACGGCAGTGGTAATGGCTATGTGCCTTCTCCGCCGATTGATACAACCACGCCTCCACCGACAAGGACAGCAATCGAAAGTGTAATATCTTCTGAGCATGGTCAACAGCTAGTTCAGATGATAGATTATGCAAATATATCGCCAGCCAGTCCTGATTTTAGGCGATTAGCTCATCCCATACCCATATATATAGATGAGAAGTGGTTCATGGCCGTCGATGGCGTTGAAGGACCGCAATATGACTTTATA
>DAOUZU010000113.1 GCA_030665535.1 Dehalococcoidia bacterium | reverse complement strand
TTTCATCTGGTTCCTGGCCTCCCGCCTGCTTATCTTTATGGCCTTCGCCACTATCCAGCAGTTCGCCCTTAATTTCCTTAAAGATGTCATCGGCGTTGCCAATCCTGCCGAGGCCACCGCCCAGTTTTCCCTGGTGGCTGTTGCCGGTATGCTGGCCACCGTCTTCCCCGCCGGGCGCCTCTCAGACCGCATCGGGCGGCGGCCCATTGCCCTTGTATCCGGCCTCGTGGCGGCGACGGGTGTGGCCATTATCTTCTTCTTTCAGAGCTACGCCTCCGTGTTGATAGGGGCGGGGATTATCGGCGTGGCCTTGGGCGCCTTCACCAGCACCAACTGGGCGCTGGCTACAGACCTGGTGACCAAAGGGGAAGAAGCCCGCTATCTGGGCATAGCCAATATGGCCACCGCCGGCGGCGCCGCTTTATCCCGCCTGATAGGCCCGGTGATTGACTACTTCAACCAGGTGAGCATGGGAATGGGATACCAGGTGATGCTGGGAGCCACCTTTGCCTACTTCGCCATCGGTGCCCTGCTGGTGTTGAAAATCAAGGGGAAAGCCTAGCCGCCTAAGAACTCTATCAGGGAGTCCCAGCCCAGTGAGCCGGCCCAAGCGATGCCTATATAGAGTATGGTCCTTCCCGCCCAGGTAGCCAAGAGGAACTTCCAGATGGGAAAGCGCAACGCCCCAGCGGCGATGCCGGCCAGGTCAAAGACAAAGGGCACCACCGATATGATAAAGATGGTCAGCATACCCCACTTGCCCACCCAACCCTCCAGCCGGGCATAGAGCTTCTGCCGCTGGATGATGCCCCGCCCGCTGTAGCCGGCCATGTAGCCGGTCATCTCGCCGATGGCCGCCCCGATACCGCCGGCCAACCCCACCAGTATCGGCGAGGGCAGGGTGGCCCCCAGGGCGGCCAGCACCAGGAAGTTGCCTGACGGCAGCACCACAGTGGCGTTAAGGACAAGGCTAATGAGGAAGGCCCCCAAGTAACCGAAGTCCTTAAAATTCTCAATCGTATCCGGGTATTTCTGATAGAAGTAGTAAACGCCGATAATGATAGCCAGCACCAGGACGAGGATGGCTATGGAGAGTGCCCTGCTCTCATACCAGGGTGTCTTGCCGTTTCCGGCTGGCTCCCTATCGGCGATATCGTTATTCATTGTGTTTTTACGGGTGGTGAAAAACGGGCGGCATTGTCAGGCTGTGTTCGAATTGCTATACTTAATGCAATATGCCCCCATCGTCTAGAGGCCTAGGACACCGGCCTTTCAAGCCGGCAACAGCGATTCGAATTCGCTTGGGGGCGTTCATTTTTACAGCTAAATATACCATATTTTGAATACCGCTTAACAATTCGCTTAGTTTTTCCTGCCATTTCGCACCCCGTTCCAGCCAGTATTTAACCCTGACAACCCCTGCCGGAATATCGTTCTTCAGCATTTATTAGCCTAAACCTGTTAGTTTTGGGTTTAGACGATACCTGGTGGGGTTGCTAATCCGGGGGATTCCTTCGTAATTTTGGATAATATAGCACGGCATCCTACACAACAGGGAATATTCTGCGAGGCGTGGGAGAGGGTTCTCTTTAACTAACCGCCTGAGTCCGGCATATCGGTTTCCGTGTGATTGTGTTCCTCAATTTGACTTTCGGCTTCTCTCTCCATCTTCTCAAGCCTCGTATAGTAGTCAGGAAATTCATTGAGGTGGGCAAGGGCGATTTTACCGGTCACTGTTGGATCATCGTCAGTGACATTTGTGAGGGGATCTACTAAACCGTGCTCCAGTTCAACATCCAGCCCCATTCTATATTGCTCTACGTCAAACTTCTTCCAATTAATACCTATGGATTCTCCTATTTTTCTGGCTTCCTCTGCTGTAAAGTGTTTCTTACTCATCTTTCTTTTTACCGTTTTCTTTTTTCTTATCGCTCTCAGGTTTTTTCACACTCTGCTCTTTAGGCTCGCTGCTCTCTTTTTTACTCTCTTTTTTGCTTACTTTTTCATCAGTGTGGCGAGAACCTTTCCATATATACGACATGCGTGAAAAGACCCGGGGACTATGACCCTGACACTTTGGACAAGGGGCGCCCCCGCCCTCTTTAACATTCCTCAGCAACTCGAACTCGCAGGAGCATTTCTCACATTTATATTCATAGATGGGCATGGTTTTCTCCGCTAACAAATGAAATATCGGATAGCCGCGAGTCGTATCCCGCCAATATATAGTCGGCCATACTATAGCACAAGTACCTATAATTCAAGAAAGGGTTGGTTATTACTTGGAATGAAAGTTCAGACAACCCAGAGGGGAAGAGGGTCGGAACCCTACTGCATGAAGAAAATGCCCACGTTCCAAGACACTATTACTGCATAAACAGAGACAAAACATGAGGTGCTTACTAAAGCCAGCTTGGGCCAGCTTTTATATATATCCCACAGGATAACTGAACAAACGGCTGCGCCGGCAACCTTGATGGCCAGGAAGTTCCATTTACCAACCAGTACTACCAATAATGGATTACCTTCCTGAGCCAACCCATTATTTATCAGGAAATGGCTTATCAAGCCATCTGCGACTATTAAAACAGCTAAAGCTGCTATAAGATATTTTATGGTGATGTGGCCACTCAGACGCCTTCCTGCCAGTACCAATGCGTTCCTCGATTCTTATAAACTAATGGCCTGCCTCAGGGCTACATTGCCGGCCGGTATAGTGCTATTGTCGCCCATTAGTCCTGCCCGGTCAAGATGTTCAAACTACACTTTACCTGTACAATTCTGCACCTTTTGGAATACGCCACCAACCATCCCGCCCCAACCGCCTGCAGCCGGTTGACACCCTGCTGGATTCTCGCTATTATTCATATGAAGAGACGTTCATATGAGCATTGAGGACGAACAGGCAAGGCTCTTAAGGTGCATCGGCCAGCCCACCCGGCTGCGAATCATTAAGCTGCTGGCCCCCGGCGAGAAGTGCGTCTGTGAAATCAGCAGCTCCCTAGCCCGGGAGCAATCGTCCGTATCCCACCACCTAAAGGCCCTCAGGGAATGCGGTATCGTGGTTGCCAAGCAGGAAGCCAAAAACATCTATTACCGGCTTGCCGACCCCGGCCTGGCCCGGCTGGTGCTTAGAA
>DAOUZU010000085.1 GCA_030665535.1 Dehalococcoidia bacterium | reverse complement strand
TGGAATACCGCAAACAGGTCGAAGATCTGCGAAAGCAGGTCGCCGGCCACTCGGCGACGGTCGTCTTCACCGTCCTGCAAAGGCTGGATCTTTCCACTTATGAAGGTTATGTGGGTGATACGGTGAACCTTACTGGCACCGGTTTTGACGCCAATAAAGGGATTACCGTCGTCTATAACAGCGCCGCCATCATAACATTTCCCGCCCTGGTGGCCACCGACGAAATGGGCAATTTCAGCACCGGCTTTCTGATACCGCCGCTTGGGGGCCCGGCCGGCGCCAAGCTGGTGGAGGTCAGCGACGGTATTCACAACGATGTGGCTAATATAATAGTGGCCGCCGATACCTCCATAAGTCCTGAGACCAGCCAGGACTCGCCCGGCTATGTGGGTATGACACTTACCGTAAACGGGTTCGGCTATAAAACGCTGGCGCCGGTAACCATAACCTATGCATCCGACCCCGTGGAGCTGGCGGTGGCAACCACCACCGCCGACGGCACTTTCACGGCCGATATCACCATTCCAGCCAGCCCTGCCGGCAGTCATACTATCACCGTCAGCGACGGTTCCACTACCCGCCAGTTTGCTTTCTGGATTGAGGGAGACGGACCGCCGGCACCTTCCCTGCTGGCGCCGCCGCCTGGCACAACAATAGAGCAGCCGGTCGGCTTTCACTGGCAGGCTGTAAATGACCCCAGCGGCGTCAGCTACACCCTTCAAGTGGCCACTGACAGCAGCTTTTCTGCCCTCCTGGTGAACGTGGAGGGCCTGCCCGGCCCCTCCCACACCTTGGACCTGGCGGAGCTGCCGTCCGATAGCGAGGGCCTATACTGGCGAGTGAAGGCTATTGACGGCGCCGGTAACGAGGGCGACTGGTCGGCAGCCGCTTCTTTTAGCGTAGGCTCCGCGGCGGAGACAAACTGGACAATATACATTTTCTACGGGTTAGGCGGGCTGGCCGTGCTGGCCCTGGGCCTGTGGCTGGTGCGCCGCAGAGGCGCCGCTGGCGGCGCATCCACCTTTGCATTTTGAGCGACCTGGTGCTATATTAGAAAGGTAATAAACGCTTAATACCGCTGGGGGTGCGAAAGGGCTGAGAGGCTTATATCAAGCCAACCCTTCCAACCTGATCTCGGTAATGCGAGCGCAGGGAAGCGGCAAAAAACAGGGCCAAGGTCTGAATAATGTCGCAGTCCTTGGCTTTTATATTTAGGGAGACGGCATGACACAATTAGAGATGGCCGGCCAGGGAATCATCTCGCCGCAGATGGAAGAGGTGGCCCGTTACGAGGGGCTGGAGGCGGAGTTTATCCGGCAGGGAGTGGCCGCCGGCACGATAGTGATTCCGGCCAACATCAACCACCAGAACCTTACCCCCAGGGGCATCGGCCTGGGGTTAACCACCAAGGTCAACGCCAACTTCGGCACCTCTTCTGACTTCGGCGATGTAGATACCGAGCTGGCCAAGCTGGAAGCGGCTGTAGATGCCGGCGCCGATGCCGTTATGGACCTCTCCACCGGCGGCGATGTCTCCGCCGTGCGGCGGGCAATTCTCACCGCCAGCCGGCTGCCGGTAGGCACGGTACCCATCTATCAGGCCGGTATCGAGGCCATGGAGAGGCACAACGCCATCGTCAAGATGACCGCCGATGAGCTTTTTGACGCCATTGAGCAGCAGGCCGCCGAGGGTGTTGATTTTTTAACCGTCCATTGCGGCGTAACCCGGCAGGCCGTAGCCCGCTTAAAGGAGCAGGGCCGGGTGACCGATGTCGTATCCCGCGGGGGCGCCTTTTTGATTGGCTGGATGGTACACAACCAGCGTGAGAACCCGCTTTACGAGCAGTTTGACCGCCTGCTGGAGATAGCCCGGCGCTATGATGTTACCTTGAGCCTGGGCGATGGCATGCGCCCCGGCAGCCTGGCTGACGCCACCGACAGGGCCCAGATTGAGGAACTCCTGGTGGCCGGCGAACTAGTGCCGCGGGCCCGGGAAGCCGGCGTTCAGGTGATGGTGGAAGGTCCCGGCCACCTGCCTATGGATCAGATAGTGGCCAATGTTAAGCTGGAGAAAACAATCTGCGACGGTGCCCCCTTCTATGTGCTGGGGCCGCTGGTGACCGATATAGCCGCTGGCTACGACCATATCACCGGGGCTATCGGCGGGGCCATTGCCGCTGCCGCCGGGACCGACTTCCTCTGTTATGTAACACCGGCTGAGCACTTGGGGTTGCCCGACCCGGAGGACGTCCGCCAGGGTGTAATCGCTTCCCGTATTGCCGCACACGCCGCCGATATCGCCAAGGGGGTTAAGTCTGCCGCCGGGCGCGACCGGGAGATGTCCCTGGCCCGGAAGAGGCTGGACTGGCCGGAGCAGGTACGCCTGTCCATTGATCCAGCGCATTCCCGCCAGGCCCACGATGTTCATGCCTCAGCCGGATCGGCTTGCAGCATGTGCGGCCAGTTCTGCGCAATGGAGCTGGTGGAGAAGTATCTGGGCGTGGCCGCCACCCGGTGCTAGACCGAGTTTGGGGGAAACCTAAGGGCGGTAGATGAGCAGCACGGTAAATCTGGGCAGTATCTTCGGCATACAGTTCCGGCTGCACTTCAGTTGGTTCGTAATATTCACTCTGGTTACCGTCTTTCTATCCTGGCAGGTATTCCCCCCGGCTTTACTGGAACAGTCCCAGTTGGTCTATTGGACGATGGGCGCCGTAACCAGCCTGCTCTTTTTCGCCTCGGTGGTGACCCATGAGCTGGCCCACGGTCTAGTGGGGCGGGCCAACGGCATCACTATCAAGAGTATCACCCTGTTTATTTTCGGCGGCGCCGCCCATATGACCAGAGAACCGAGCAAGGCTGCCCAGGAATTGCGCATGGCCGTTGCCGGCCCCATATCCAGCCTGGTTATGGCCGGTCTCTTCTGGATGGTCTGGAATACTTTTAGCAGCACCGGCCCCCAGCTGGCGCTGATGGCCCTGTGGCTGGCCCAGATTAACCTGGTGCTGGCCGTGTTCAACCTCTTTCCCGGCTTCCCCCTGGACGGTGGGCGTGTCCTTCGCGCTCTCGTCTGGCACTTCAGCGGCAGCTACAAAAAGGCCACAAGAGTAGCCACCCAGGCGGGGCGGGTGGTGGGCTACCTTTTTGTGCTCGGTGGTGCAACCATAATAATTCTCTACCAGGAATGGCTGTCCGGCGTCTGGCTGGGCCTCATCGGCCTGTTCCTGGAAAGCACCGCTCGTGCCAGCTACAAGCAGGCCATGCTGCAGCAGGTGCTCCAGGGTATGACCGCCGGAGAGGTTATGCTTTCCGATTGTCGCCGTGTGTCTGCTGAAACCACCGTCAGCCAGCTGGCCATGGAGTATGGCGATAGCGGTGAGGAGTGCTTCATAGTGGCCGGTGAGGGCAGGGCAGAGGGTATTATAGCATTACATAATATAGTCTCCGTGGCTAAGAGCGAAAAGGGCGCAACACGGCTAGGAGAAATCGCCCGGCCGCTGGAGAAACTATCCATCGCCAAGCCCGGTGATGACGTGCTGGGCATCGTGCAGCATATGAACGAGGCCGGTCACGACGAGGTAGCTGTTATGAGCCAGGACGGGCTGGTGGGCCTGATTACCCTGGAAAGCCTTATTAAACTGGTTAACCGCCATCCGGATTTCAATTCCTAGCCACAGCCGGTAAAGGGGAGAGGGCCGTATTGAGTGATGGGACGGATATATATGATGTGATTGTCGTCGGCGGCGGGCCGGTGGGCAGCTACACCGCCGCCGAACTGGCCGGTAAGGGAAACCGGGTGGCCGTGCTGGAGCAGAAGGAGAAACTGGGCCAGCCTGTATGCTGCACCGGGATTATCAGCCAGCAATGTGTCAACGAGTTTTCCATTGATGAAAAGTTAATCCTACGCCGGCTGAACAGCGCCAGCATTTATTCACCCGGCGGCAAGGTGATAAGGATGCGGCGGCCCCAGACCCAGGCCTGTGTAGTAGACCGGGCCACATTTGACGCTGCCATAGCTGAGTGGGCCCAGGCTGCTGGCGCCGAGTACCTGCTCGGTTGTACTGTCAAGGACATCGTGATAGGGGAGGACAGGGTGCTGGTGGGGGTTCTGCGACAGGCGGAGAAACAGGTAATAGCCGCCAGATCGATTATTGTTGCCAGCGGCTTCAGTCCCCGTCTGGTGGAACGGCTGGGGCTGGGCAAGATAAAAGACTTCGCCCTGGGCGCTCAGGCGGAGGTAGAGGCTAAGGATGTTGAGGAGGTGGAGATATATACCGGCGGCCGGATAGCCCCCGGCTTTTTCGCCTGGCTGGTGCCGACAGCGGATGGCATGGCCCGGGTGGGGCTTATTTCCCGGCGTCAGCCGAAGCAGTATCTTAGCCGGTTGATTGCAGAATTGACCGAACGGGGCAAGATAGGCGAATCAGAGGCCGCGCTGCCAACGAGGCAGATGCCGCTGGGGATGCTGCCCAGAACATACGGGCGGCGGCTGATGGTGGTGGGCGATGCCGCCGGCCAGGTGAAACCGACCACCGGCGGTGGTATCTACTACGGGCTGCTTTGCGCCGGTTTGGCCGCCGGGGTGCTTTCGGCGGCGCTTGAGGAAGACGACCTGACGGAGACCAGACTGGCTGTTTACCAGCAGCAGTGGCGGCAATTGCTGGGGCAGGATATAAGGCTGGGCAGCCTGGCGCGGCGATTTTATCAGCTGCTGGGTGATGGGCAGATTGACAGCATGTTCGGCCTGGCTAATGCCAGCGGCATTGTCGAGGCCTTGCAACTGGAAGAGAACCTTACCTTTGACTGGCACGGCCGGGTTATTTTAAGCCTTATGAGAAAGCGGTTTCTGGCCGGCGCAGCCGCCACTCTCAAGATACCTTTCCGGTTTG
>DAOUZU010000098.1 GCA_030665535.1 Dehalococcoidia bacterium | reverse complement strand
AAGTATGTAGAGCGAGATGCCGCCCTGGAGCGTCGCTTTCAGCCGGTGCTGGTGGAAGAGCCATCCGTAGAGGACACGCTGGAGATACTGCGCGGCATCAGGGAGCGCTACGAGGAGCACCACCGCCTGACTATAAGCGATGAAGCTTTACACGCCGCCGCCCACCTGGCTTCAAAGTACATCCCCGATCGTTTTATGCCGGATAAGGCCATAGACCTCATTGACGAGGCTGCCTCAAGGGTGAGGATAAGGCATCGTACCAAGCCCGTCTCTCTGAAAGAGCTCAAACAGAGCGAGGATTCCACCCGGCAGGACAAGGAAGCGGCCCTGGCCACCCAGCAGTATGACTACGCCGCCGAACTCCGGGAGCGGGAACTTCAGCTTGAGGAAAAGATAAAGAAGATGGAGACTGAGTGGCAGACCGAGAAGGAGCAGGAGAAGCCGGAGGTCACCAAGGAGGACATCGCCCAGATAGTCGGCATGTGGACGGGCATCCCCGTTGTCCAGCTTACCGGCGATGAGACCGAGCGTCTGCTCAAGATGGAAGAAGTCCTGCACGAGCGTATTATCGGCCAGGACGAGGCCATCACCACTATCTCCAAGGCGGTGCGGCGGGCCCGCGCCGGCTTAAAAGATCCCCGGCGTCCCATTGGCAACTTCATCTTTCTGGGACCTACCGGTGTCGGCAAAACGGAGCTGGCCCGGGCGCTGGCCCAGTTCATGTTCGGCAGTGAGGATACCCTCATCCGGCTGGATATGTCGGAGTATATGGAGAAGTTCGCCGTCTCCCGCCTGGTGGGAGCGCCGCCGGGCTATGTCGGCTATGAGGAAGGCGGCCAGTTGACGGAGGCCGTCAGGCGCAAGTCCTACTCCTGCATCCTGCTGGACGAGATAGAGAAGGCCCACCCGGATGTTTTCAACATTCTGCTGCAGATATTTGACGACGGCCACCTGACCGATGCCAAGGGCCGCCGTGTCGACTTCCGCAACAGCATAATTATTATGACCAGCAATATAGGCGCTGAGCTAATCCGCAAGGGCGGCGGTCTCGGCTTTGCCACTCGCACCGATGAGGTCAAGACACAGGAGCAGGACTACGGACGGATGAAAGACAGGCTCCTCGGCGAGTTGAAAAAGGCCTTCCGCCCCGAGTTTCTAAACCGCATCGACGGGGTTGTCGTCTTCCGCTCGCTCACCAAGCCTCAGATAAGGCAGATAGTTGACCTTATGCTGGTAACGGTCAGCGAGCAGTTGGCCGAGAAGGAAGTGAAGCTGGAAGTGACCGATGCCGCCAAGGACTTCCTGGGCCGAACCGGCTATGATGAGGTCTACGGCGCACGGCCGCTCCGACGCGCTATCCAGAGCCAACTGGAGGATAAACTATCAGAGGACCTGCTGCGCGGCAAGTTCCAGGCCGGGGAAACCGTCATCGTTGACCTGGCCGGGGAGGGTGAGGAGCTGGTGGTGCGCCCCAAGGCGGTAGCAGCCGTTTCGGGGGATAAAAAAACATAGGTAGCCAATGGCTAGAAGATAGCTAAAAATAAGACGGGCGGAGGGGCTGTATGTGGCTTCACCGCTCTTTTTGTTTGCGGTAAGGAGTAACCTTTGGAAACAGATTGGGCGCAGGCCTGGGAGATAGGCGGTCTGGGGTTCGCCCTGGTTTTTGCCGTGCTGATGGTGTTGGCCCTGGCCATGTGGATAACCGGCAAGGTAATCGCCAAGTTTAGCAAGGGCGATGCCGGAGAAGAGGGGCGGGGAGAGTAGAGGACTAACCGGACGGTTACTGTACCAAGCAGCCTGTCTGCCATTATAGAGTACTGGAGGGGTCTTTATCCTAGAAGCATTTGAAACCGGCTTTAGCGGGCTTACCCTGGGCTCCGTGCTGATGCTGGCCATCGGCGGGCTGCTTCTCTATCTGGGCATCGCCAAGAAGATGGAGCCCCTGCTGCTGGTACCCATCGGTTTTGCCGTCATCCTGGTCAACTTGCCCTTCGGCGGCCTGATGGATACAATGGTAAACGGCGAGGTGCTGGGCTACTTCGTCGTCGGCGGTGAGCCGGTCGGCGTCCTGGCCAAGGTGTTCAATGTTGGCCTAACCCAGGAGCTGATCCCCGTCTTCATCTTCCTCGGCCTGGGGGCGCTTACAGACTTCGGCCCCATCATCGCCAACCCCAAGACGCTGCTGCTGGGCGCCGGCGCCCAGTTCGGCGTCATCGCCGCCCTGTTCATCGCCCTGCTCCTTGGCTTTAGCATAAACGAAGCCGCCTCCATCGGTATCATCGGCGGCGCCGATGGTCCCACCTCCATTTACCTGGCCAACAGGCTGGCGCCGGAATTCATCGGCACTATCGCTGTGGCCGCCTATACCTATATGGCCCTGGTACCCATTATCCAGCCGCCGATTATTAAGCTCTTTACCACCAAGAAGGAGCGGGCTATCTATATGAAGCCCGCCGTTAGAGCGGTCTCCAAGCTGGAGAAGATGATCTTTCCCATTGTGGGCGCCATCGTTATCATCCTGCTGGTGCCACAGTCGGCGCCGCTTATCGGCCTTTTCATGCTGGGTAACCTTCTCCGCGAATCCGGCGTCACCGAACGGCTGGCGGATGCCGCCGGCGGTGCCCTGATTAACATCCTCACCATTCTGCTGGGCCTCTCCGTGGGTGGCTTCATGAGCTCCCAGAACTTCCTCAAGCTTGAAAGCCTGTCCGTCTTTGCGCTGGGCATTATAGCCTTCGCCGTGGCCACCGCCGCCGGCGTGCTCCTGGCCAAGCTGATGAATGTCTTCCTTAAGGAGAAGATTAATCCTATGATAGGCGCTGCCGGTGTCTCGGCGGTGCCGATGTCGGCGCGGGTGGTGCAGAAAATGGGCCAGGAGGCCAACCCCAGGAACTTCCTGTTGATGCAGGCCATGGGCCCCAATGTGGCCGGCGTTATTGGCACGGCCACCGTGGCCGGTATATTCCTGGGTATGTTGGGCTGATATTATTAAGTTCTCCCCTTGTTAAGCGGCCCCAAATCGGTTAAAGTCTTCCTATGGAAAAAATGCGGACGGTCTACATCTGCCAGCAGTGCGGCTGGGAGAGCCTGAAGTGGCTGGGCCGCTGTCCCCACTGCCGCCAGTGGAACAGCCTGGTGGAGACGGTAGTGTCCGGCCACCAGGCAACCTCGGCCGTGGTGGCCAGCCCGCCGCAGGAGCTTGCCCGTCTCTCCACAGCCGAAGCCGACCGCCTCAAGATGCCGCTTGACGAGTTCAACCGGGTGCTGGGCGGTGGGCTTATCCCCGGCTCGCTGGTGCTCATCGGCGGTGAGCCCGGCATCGGCAAGTCCACCCTGCTGCTTCAGCTCTCGGCCCTGGCGACACCGGAGCGGGCCGTCGTCTATGTCTCCGGAGAGGAGACGCCGCGCCAGATTAAGCTGCGTGCCGAGCGCCTGGGGCTAACCGGCGTGGGGCTTTACCTGCTGGCCGAGACAGACCTTGACGCTATCCTGGGGCAGATTGAAAAACTTAAACCCGGCCTGGTGGTGGTGGACTCCATTCAGACGGTCTACCTGCCGGAGCTGGAGGCGGCACCGGGCAGCATCAGCCAGGTGCGCCAGTGCACCCTCCGGCTCATGCATTGGGCCAAGGCGGCTTCCGTGCCCGTCCTCATATCCGGCCATGTCACCAAGGACGGCGCTATCGCTGGCCCCAGGGTGCTGGAGCACATCGTGGACGCCGTTCTCTACCTGGAGGGGGAGGCCTTCAGCGCCTACCGGCTGCTGCGCGTCACCAAGAACCGCTTCGGCTCCACCAACGAGGTGGGCATCTTTGAGATGAAAAAAGAGGGCCTGGTGGAGGTGGTCAATCCCTCCCGGGTCTTCCTCTCGCAGCGGCCCGAAGAGTCCATCGGCTCGGCGGTGGCGCCCACGCTTGAGGGCAGTCGCCCCCTGATGGTGGAGATTCAGGCGCTCACCAACGCCACCAGCTTCGGCCTGCCGCGGCGCACCGCCAACGGGGTTGATTTCAACCGCTTGGTTATGATTGCCGCCGTGCTAACCAAGAGGCTGGGGCTTAAGCTGGGCAACCAGGATATCATCGCCAACGCCACCGGCGGCATAAAGATATACGAGCCGGCGGCAGATCTGGCCATCGCCCTGGCCGTGGCCTCCAGCTTCCGTGACATGCCGGTTAAAACCGGCCTAGCGGCGGTTGGCGAGATAGGCTTGAGCGGGGAGCTGCGCGTCGTCTCCCAGTTGGAGCGGCGGCTGGGCGAGGCCGCCCGGCTGGGTTTCAAGCACTGCC
>DAOUZU010000088.1 GCA_030665535.1 Dehalococcoidia bacterium | reverse complement strand
GAGATACCTAGCACCATCATTTCAGCAGCCCCTCGATGCGGCCCAGGATTTCGGCCTCCCTGGTCTTTAGCAGCCCCTCAGATTCCGGGTTATCGTGGTCGTAGCCCAGCAGGTGAAGAACGCCGTGAATAATGAGGATGGCTATCTCGCGCTTCACGGAGTGCCGGCCTTCCAGGGCTTGGGCTACCGCCTGCGGGTAGGAGATGACCACCTCGCCGATGTGCAGTATGCCGTCCGGTGGGGTGGCGAAGCTCTCCGGTGCCGTTCCGCCCACGGGCAGCTCCGGGAGCATATAGAAGGCAAGTACGTCCGTAGGTTCATCAAGGTTGCGGTAGGCCCTGTTTAGTTGGCGCACTTTATCCTGGCTGGTTATCAGGATGCCCATCTCCACGGTTGTCTCCGTGTACTGGGCGACGAGCACCTGCGTGGCTACGTTCTGCAGCCATTCCACATCAATATTGCCCTTGAACTGCTTGTCAATTAAGATGTTTATCTCCATTGTAGCTATAATAGCACAGCCGTCAGCCACCTCTCAAAGGGTGGCCGTTTGAGCCGCTGGGGGGCTTGTGATAATATTTGGTATGGCCGTGTTCGGCCAAAAAGTGGAGGGGTCGCATAGTGGTCTAGTGCGGGCGCCTGCTAAGCGCTTACCCTGGGAAACTGGGGTCGAGGGTTCGAATCCCTCCCCCTCCGCCATTTATGACTAGCCGTTTTCATTATTTGTCAGGAGAATATGCCTAACTATTATATCTGGACAATCGGCTGCCAGATGAATAAGGCCGAGTCGGAGCGGCTGGGAGGCTACTTTGAGAAGCTGGGTTATCAGCTGGTAGCTCAGCCTGAGGCCGCCGACCTGGTTATCATCAACAGTTGCGTGGTGCGCCAGAGCGCCGAGGACAGGGTTCTAAACAAATTGGACGCCATAAGGGTTCTCAAGGCGTCCCGGCTGGGGCTGGCCGTGGCCGTGACCGGCTGCCTGGTAGATGGCGATACGGACAGCCTCAAGCGGCAATTCCCTTTCGTGGACTACTTTTTCGCCGCCGGCGGCTGGCCGGAATGGCTCAAAGATGGCAGCCCTCCCCAGATCCACAACCCGGCGGTGACCGCCTACCTGCCCATCATTCAGGGCTGCAATAATTTCTGCTCCTATTGTATCGTCCCCTACCGCCGCGGCCCGGAGAAGAGCCGCCCGCCGGCGGAAATCGTCGCCGAGGCAGCGGGGCTGGCGGCAAAGGGGGTCAGAGAGGTTACCCTGCTGGGACAGAATGTGGACTCCTACGGCGCTGACCTGCCCTCCCGGCCGGACCTGGCCCGGCTTCTGGCAGAGCTTAACAAAATTGAGGGGCTTTATCGCATTCGTTTCCTGACCAACCACCCCAAGGACATGAGTGACAGCCTGATTGAGGCCATCGCCGGCCTGGCTAAGGTCTGTGAGCAGATAAACATACCGCTGCAAGCAGGCGATGACAGGATACTTGAAGCCATGCGGCGCGGCTACACGGCCGGGCAGTACCGTCGGCTAGTGGCCCGTATCCGGCAGGCAGTGCCGGAAATATCGCTGAGCACGGATGTCATCGTCGGCTTTCCCGGGGAAACAGAGGGCCAATTTGAGGAGACGCTCAAGCTACTGGCCGAGATAGGGTTTGCCACCGTCCATGTGGCCGCTTACTCACCGCGGCCGGGCACCCTGGCCGCCGCGGAGTACGAAGACGATGTCCCCGCCGTTGAGAAAAAGAAACGGCTGAAAGCCGTCGAGAAGTTGCAGAAGGGCATAAGCACTGACATAAATGCCCGCCTCACGGGCAGCCGGGTGGAAGTGCTGGTGGAAGGCCGCAAGAAGGGCAAGTGGCACGGCCGCAGCCGAAGTGGTAAACTGGTGTTCTTCAGCGCTAGCGGGGATATGCGAGGGCGGCTGAAAGAAATAGTGGTCAACAGGGCAGGCCCCTGGTCGCTTCAGGGTGAGCCTACCACCATTTGAGGTATTAATAAGGGGGAAAAATGGAAAACACGGCTGTCTTCTTCATATTTCTGATTCTGCTGTTTGCTATGTTCTATTTTCTCATTATCCGGCCGCAGCGCAAGCGGCAGCAGCGGCACAAGGAACTTATGGACGCCCTGATGCCCGGGGACAGGATTATTACAATCGGCGGCATCCACGGAAAGATTGAAAGCATAACCGAGGAGAACATTATCCTCAAGGTGGAATCCGGGGCCACCATACGGATGGCCCGGAACGCCGTTGCCTACAAACAGGAAACCAGCCCGTAACCGCCGGTTTTCTCCCGGCAACCGGCGCCCGCCCTAATGGCGACAGTCCTGGGGGTAGTTTGACCGATCGGTATGATTATATTATTGTCGGCAGCGGCATTGCCGGCCTTTATACCGCCCTGCTGGCCAGGGAGCAGGGCAGCGTTCTCCTGGTAACCAAGGGCAGCCTCGACGAGTGCAATACCAAATATGCCCAGGGGGGCATCGCCGCCGCCATCGGCAGGGGAGACTCGGCCGACCTGCACTTCAAGGATACCATTGTCACCGGCACCGGCCTGTCAGACCCGGTGGTGGTGCGTATGCTGGTGGACGAAGCCGCCGACCGCATTGCCGACCTGGTCAACCTGGGTGTGCCATTTGACACCGCCGACGGTGAGATTGCCCTTACCCTGGAGGCGGCCCACAGCCTGCCCCGCATCCTTCATGCCGGCGGCGATACCACCGGCGCCCATATTGAGGACACGCTGGGAAACTGGCTGCACTCGGCTGGCGTCAAGCTGCTTGAGAACTGCCTGGCCACTGAGATTCTGGTAACCAATGGCACTGTCTGTGGCCTTAAGGCCCTGGGCTGCCACAGTGGGCGGATAAAGGACTACGAGTGCCGCTTCCTGATACTGGCTACCGGCGGCGCCGGGCAGCTTTTCAAGTACACTACCAACTCGTCGGTGTCCACCGGGGATGGCATCGCCCTGGCCTGTAGTGCCGGCGCCGCCATAACGGATATGGAGTTCTTCCAGTTCCACCCCACCGCCCTGCGTCTGCCCGGGGTAACCCGTTTTCTCATCTCCGAGGCCGTCCGTGGGGAGGGAGGGCGGCTGGTCACTGCCGGTGGCAGCCGTTTTATGGATAAATACTCGCCGCAGGGCGACCTGGCCCCCCGTGACATCGTCAGCCGCAGTATCCTGGCCGAGATGGTGGCAACGGGCCGGGACAATGTTTTCCTGGACATCACCCATATGAAGGCTTCCTATATCACCAGCCGCTTTCCCCAGATATATCGCGTCTGCAAGGAGCACGGCCTGGATATCACCCGGGAGTTGATACCGGTGGCACCGGCCGCCCACTATATGATCGGCGGCGTGAGGGTGAACAGCTGGGGCGAAACGAGTATCGCCGGTCTTTTTGCCGCCGGTGAGACGGCCGGCAGCGGTGTCCACGGCGCCAACCGGCTGGCATCCAACTCGCTGCTGGAGGTGATTGTCTTCGGCAAGAGGATAATAGAGAGGTCGGCCAGTCTGGAAAAGCCCCGGGCGGCGGAAGAGGGGCGGCCGGAAGACCGTATTTCCCTGAGCCGGCGGCAGCCGGCGGCGGCGGGCAAGCCCGGCCTGGTGGCGCTCAAGCGACTCCTCTGGCATAAGGCAGGCATAATCCGTGACGGCGAGGGGCTTACCGAGACAGCCGATACCCTCTTTGCCTGGCAGCAGAAACTGCCCCCGGCCACAGACAGGCCTTCCTATGAGCTGGCTAACCTGGTGCTTACCGGGCGGCTGCTTGTAGAGGCCGCCCTTTACCGGGAGGAGAGCCGTGGTGTACACTTCCGTAGTGACTTTCCCGCTAGCCGGCCGTACTGGCAGCGGCATATTGTTTTTACATAACTAAGGAGGAGAGAGATGACTTCCCAGTCCCAGATTGAAAAGATAGTTGATCTTGCCCTGGCGGAAGATACCGACCACGGTGATATTACCAGTGAGGCGCTGATACCCTCCAACATGGCCGGAAAGGCGATAATAGTGGCTAACGAAGCGGGCCTTCTGGTTGGCGCGGAGATAGCCAGGATGGTCTTTCTTAAAACCGACGCTTCGCTTGAAATTGAGATTCAAACCGAGGATGGTAAAGAGGTTAAACCTGATGATGTTGTCGCCACCGTCAAGGGCAGAGTGATCAGTATTCTGAAGGCGGAGAGGGTGGCCCTCAATTTCATGGGCCGGTTGAGTGGCGTAGCCACGGAGGCGGCGAAATACATAGCCGAGATGAAGGGCTCCGCCACCGTCATCAGCGATACCCGTAAGACAACGCCCGGTTTGCGTATGCTGGAGAAGTATGCCATGTATGCCGCCGGCGGCCAGACCCACCGTCCCGACCTGGGCAGCGGCATCATTATTAAGGACAACCACCTGGTGGCGCTGGCGGCCAAGGGCAAGACCATCAAGGATGCCGTGGCGATGGCCAGGGAGAAGGCCAAGGGCGATATGAAGGTAGAGATTGAGGTCGACACAGTAGCCCAGGCTCAGGAGGCCGCCGACGCCAAAGCCGATGTTATCATGCTGGACAATATGAGTATTGAAGATATGAAAAAGGCGGTGGACCTGATGCCGGAAGGTATAAAGGTTGAGGCTTCAGGGGGTATTACCCTGGATAATGTCCGGGAGGTGGCCATGACCGGGGTGGATGTTATATCCGTAGGCGCTATAACTCACTCGGCCAGGTCTCTGGACTTCAGCCTTGAGTTTCCCGTTCCGAAAAGCGAAGCCACCCCGGCAGAGTGAGGCTAAGGTTTGGCGTCTCCGGTCGGCTTTACGCCTGAGTCCAGGCTCTTTACCTGTTTC
>DAOUZU010000093.1 GCA_030665535.1 Dehalococcoidia bacterium | reverse complement strand
GCTAAGGGCAAACCTTCATAGAGCTGCTGGGCAACGACCATTGTTTGCTTGGCGCTAAAGCGCAATTTACGCCAGGCCTCCTGCTGCAGGCTTGAGGTGATGAAGGGCGGCGGCGGCTGGCGTTTTACCTGCTTGGTCTTCACCTTATGCACAGTGCAATCGGACTGCTCGAGTTCCTGGGCTATTTCGTCGGCCTGCTGCTGGCTGCCGATCTTGGGCTTGCTGCCGGCGATGGCCGCAAGCTGCGCCCGGAAGGTCTTATTACCAGCAGCCGGTTTCTTGGACAGCTCGGCTTCAAACACCCAGAATTCCTCGGGTTTGAAGGCATCTATCTCCCGCTCACGGTCTACAATAATCCTGACGGCCACTGATTGCACCCGGCCGGCGGAAAGCCCACCCCTGACCTTGCGCCACAGCAAGGGGCTGAGCTTATAACCCACAAGCCTGTCCAGGATGCGCCGTGCCTGCTGAGCATCGACCAGTTGCCTATCCAGGGGCCGGGGGGATTTGAATGCCCGTTTGATGGCCTCGCTTGTTATCTCATGGAAGACGACGCGCCGGTAGGTTGTCTTGTTAACCTTGGTGGCCTCCATCAGGTGCCAGGCGATGGCCTCGCCCTCACGGTCGGGGTCGGTGGCCAGATAGACGCTGCCGGCCGCCTTGACCGATTTCTTGAGCTCTTTGACTACCTTCATCTTGGCCCTGATGATTATGTACTTGGGGGTAAAATCCTTCTCCGTATCCACTCCCAGCTGACTTTTAGGCAGGTCCCGGATATGCCCCACGGACGCCTTGATATCATATTCAGCGCCCAGTATCCTGGCCAGTGTTCTGGCCTTGGCCGGTGATTCTACGATTACCAGTTTTTTGCTCATAAGCCTAGTCTATATCCACCCGGTAGTGCTCTCTGGCTTCTTTGGCCAGGACATAGTTCATCGCTCCGGTCTGCCTCACCAACCCTTTGAGCTCCATAAATCCCTTCCGTGCCGTTTTACGCATTCACTGTTTCACCCGCCGTAATTGGCGGAGAGGGTGGGATTCGAACCCACGGTCGGGGACACCGACACGCGCTTTCCAGGCGCGCCTGATAGGCCACTCCAGCACCTCTCCCTTTTGGCAGGGCTATGTTTCCGGGCGGCGGAGAGGGTGGGATTCGAACCCACGCTCCGCATTCGCGGAGACCGCTTTTCGAGAGCGGCACCATCAACCACTCGGACACCTCTCCGGCAATTAACTTAAAGATAAATAGGTATAATGTCAAGTAGTAGGGGACTTTACATAATTATGTTTGCTAACACTTTGCTAACCATTAATTTCACTAGCTGTTTTAGTATACTTGGTGATGATAGCTTCGTCAAAGCGATTAGCTGCTGTCTCTTGAAGTCCAGGTGCGACGTGGGAATAGGTATCTAAGGTTATTGAAATAGTGGAGTGGCCTAACCTCTCTTGAACTATCTTTGGATGCGTCCCTTGTTTAAGCATTAGGGAAGCGTGACTGTGTCTAGCGTCGTGAAGTCATATGACTTTAAGGCCAGCACGGGCACCTCAAATAGTCATAATATTATGACCGAAAAAGTTAAACAAATATATTGTAGTAGTCTTAGCTCTCATGACGAACGGGTCAATGGAACGGGCGACGGCGTGGTGATATAATGGAGCGCCCGGCGAGATGCCGAATAGTTGGCGGCAGGGGACTTGAAACAGCCCGGAGGAACTTTTAGTGAAACGACGCTGGCTCCTGGCGGTAGTAGCCCTGATTATTGTCGGTGCGGCCACTGGCTGCAAGGCGGACGTTAATGATATCATTATCCATGATGCGCCCATACACGAAGTTAGAATCAGTATCGCCGAGTCATTCCCGCCGCAGGTGTTTGTTTACATAAAAGGAGGCCTGTCCGACGGCTGTACCACCTTCAACGGGCTGACCGTCACCCGCCAGGGCAACACAATTGATATACATGTGACCACCGCCCGCCCCCTGGAGGCCATCTGTATCCAGGTGTACGGTTTCTTTGAGAAGACGGTGGGGTTGGGCAGTGATTTTACATCCGGGGAAAGCTATATCATCAATGTCAACGATTACACTGAAACCTTCGTTATGCAATAGGTGGTGCTTGATTGAGAGCTAGGAGCCGAGTTTATTGGTCTGGCTGAAGTTCGTCATTGCCCTGGCGATTATCATTTTTGCCGGCACCCGTTTGGCCAGGTACGGCGACGCTATTGCCGAAAAGACCGGCCTGGGCCGGCTGTGGATAGGCTTGATTCTGCTGGCGGCCATCACCTCCGTACCGGAGCTGGCCACAGGCATCAGCGCCGTTGCCCTGGTAGGGGATCCGGATCTGGCCGTGGGCGCCATCTTCGGTTCCAACATCTTCAACCTGGCCATACTGGCCCTGATAGATACCGTTCACCCCTACACGCCGCTGCTTAGCCTGGTAAGCTCGCGGCAGCTGCTGGTGGCTTTCGGCGGTGTCCTGCTTATCGGCGTGGCCGGCCTTGGCATCCTGGCGGGAGATATCCTCTCGCCGGTAGCCCTGGGCTGGCTGGGCGTGTCCAGCATCGTTATCCTCTTACTTTACCTGTGGCTTGTCAGGACTATGTTCCGCCGTGAGCAGCGTGGGCAGAGTGAGGAGCCAGCTGCCTCCGAATCCCCACTGACCCTATACCACGCGGAGTCGCACCGGGCTGTTTGGCTCAAGTTCGCCGCGGCGTCAGCGGCGGTTATAGGGGCGGGGATATGGGTCTCCTTCCTGGGCGACGAAATTGCCATGGTGACCGGCTGGGATACGAGCTTCGTGGGCAGTCTTTTCCTGGCCGTCAGCACCTCAATGCCGGAACTGGTGGTCACCTTCGCCGCCCTGCGCCTGGGGGCCTATGACCTGGCCGTGGCCGATATTCTGGGCAGCAACATGTTCAATATGGCCATTATCCTGCCGATTGACTTCTTCTATACCAAGCAGACTCTTCTTTCGGCGGCCTCCAGCGTTCATCTGATCACGGCGGCGGTCGGTATCGTAATGACCCTGGTTGTTATCATCGGGATGCGCCTTAAGAGCAAAAAGAAGACGTTCCGGCTGTTTAGCTGGTACGGCGTCGTACTCTTCGGACTCTACCTGTCCGGTTTCTATATCCTGTTCAAGGCCAGTATGGGCTAATGTACGAGGGGCTTGGTTTTAAGCCCTGAATCTGCTACATTTGCTATAATTTAAAATATGGAAGCTGAGATATATTTCAAGCTTATCCTTACCTTCGGCCTGGTTCTGGTGGCCGCCAGGATCGGTGGTGAGGTATCTGAGCGTTACCTGAAGCAACCGGCTGTCGTTGGCGAACTCCTGGCCGGTATCGCCATTTCTCCCTTTGCCCTCGGCATCTGGATAAGCGACCCCATAATCCTAAACTTTGCCCTGATAGACGGTCACCTGGCTGCTACCGGGGAAGATATCACCGGCTTCGCTCCACTGGAGATTGTCTCCCAGATAGCGGTGATAGCCCTCCTGTTTGTGGCCGGCCTGGAAACAAACGTCAAGTCCTTTATGAAGAACAGCTTCATCGGCGCTATGGTAGCCCTGGGCGGCGTGGTGGTGCCCTTCATCTTTGGTTATTTCGGCGCCATGTTCCTCTTCCCGGACATGGGAAATGTCGGCTGGCTATTCGTCGGCGCCGTGCTGACGGCAACCAGCATCGGCATCACGGTGCGCATATTGATGGATATGGGCCGGCTTAGCTCACGAGAGAGCACCATTATCCTGGTGGCCGCCGTAGTGGATGACATAATCGGACTGGTTATTCTTTCAGTTGTAATCGGCGTTGCCAATACCGGCGAGTTCAATGCCGGTGAGGCAATAAAAACGGGCGTCATCGGCTTCGGTGTATGGTTGGGGCTGCTAGCCGTGGGTATATTTGGCCACCGCTTTATTTCACGGTTTATTCTGCAGCCGTTTAAGAACTCCGGCACCATGCCCATAATGGCCCTGATTATCGGTATTATTATTTCTTATCTGGTTACCCTGGCCGGGCTTCACCCCGTCGTCGGCGCCTACGTGGCCGGGCTGATGTTCGCCGCTACTGTGGAGAGGGAGCAAATTCTGGAGAAAATAAGGCCGATTATGCTGTTCCTGGCACCCTTCTTCTTCGCTTACCTGGGCATGCAGGTTGACCTCGGCCTGATCTGGGCGGTAATACTGCCCGCTTTGGCGATAATAGCCCTTGCCATTTTCGGCAAGATTATCGGCTGCTACTTTCCGGCCAGATTTGTCGGCAAGATCTCCCACAATAGCAGCATGATAGTCGGCATCGGCATGGTGCCACGGGGAGAAGTGGGCCTTATAGTGGCCGGCGCCGGTCTTATCGCCGGTGCCATAGACAGGGAACTATTTGGCGTGGCCGTGGCTGTCAGCATTCTCACCGTACTTATCGTGCCGCTTATGCTAAAGCCCTTCTTCCGCAAGCAGCGGCCGCTGGCAGAATAGGCCACCCAGTCACGATTTCTTGCATTATAGCCTCCGTATAAAGTAAAATAGATCTACAATGGATAGAAATGTGCCCCCGTAGCTCAGTGGATAGAGCACCGGCCTCCGGAGCCGGGTGCGAGCGTTCGAGTC